>JAYURC010000053.1:0-3911 GCA_043756405.1 Polaromonas sp. | reverse complement strand
ACGAACGCGTCAGCGTGATCCTGGGCTCCAAAAACGAAGTGGAACGCGTGACCGCCTACCACAACGAGGCCTGAGGAGCGGGCTATAATTGAAAGCTAAGCCGGTGTAGCTCAGTCGGTAGAGCAGCTCATTCGTAATGAGAAGGTCGGGTGTTCGATTCATCTCTCCGGCACCAATAGATTCAAGGGTTTGCTGTTATGAAAATAATAGCAAACCTTTTTTCTTTGGGGTTCATGTAGCCACCATGTAGCCAGCAGTACATAGTTTTGTACCGTGTAGCCACCAGACAGAAACCCACCGCAGCAACCCGATTCATTAGCGGGCAATGACCAATTGCGGGAATATTGCCTATTTCGTGACGTTCACGAAATAGGCAGGCGAAAAAAAACCCAGCGGGTTAAGGCTGGGTAGCAACTCTTTCGAGCCACGCTCAGGGAGGTGAAGCGCAGGGGCTTAATGCCCGGTTGCACTGTAACACCCAGCAGCGCCGGCCTGAACCCTGCGTTTATGTCGCCAGCTTTGACAGCACCACGAAAAAGCACACAGCAACAAACACCCAGCCAAGCACGGTAGCCCAGCTCACGCCAGTGACGGGCGTTGAATTGGGCGCGGGTCTGGTCGTGGTGGATAGCTTCTTGCTGTAACTGATACCCGTGCCAGGCACGCCCACAGTGCCACGGGTGCCCCGGTTGCTTATGTTGACGGTTGCGCCCGGTTTGCCAATGGATGCGCTCACGCCCGATTTACTCAGGTTGATGCGAATACCCGGCAGTAGCTTGATGCTCTTGCGAAAACGAAAACCCATTATTCGACTCCCTTTGTTTGTTGCCATCATGCCACCAGTGCCCGCATGATGTCGCTCGCATACTCCCCCACCGTGCGAACCTATTGCGCGTTTACTGCGTACTTATTGCGCGGAAATTATCAGGCCATTGTTGCGTTATCAATCGGCCTTGTTTCTCACTGTCACTGGGGGAAATGCTGATTTAGTGTTGCGTTATTGTTGCAAAAAGTGCGCGGTTACTGCGCACCTATTACGCATTGCGTTTTGCGTAGCTCGGCGCGTAAACCTTAACAACCCTTACCCCATGGTTCCGGCGCTTGCATGGGGTTGGTATTGAAGCCGTCACGGAAAAGGCAGGCGCATTTTTAGAGTCGCCATGATTAAACGGCCTCCAGCATGTTGAACCAGCCACGCGCAGCATGGCGAGCTTCTGGCAATAGCTGCAATGTGCCCCCATACGCTGCGGTCACGGCTCGCAACTTGTCGGCCAGGGTTTCCCCCGGCATCAGGCTCAGGTCGTAACCTTCGCATGTCTTCAGGCGCTCATAAATATCGGCATCGCTGAAGCTGGCTCGGTCTTTACTCAGTCGCGCTTCCAGTGCCTTGATGCGGTGGTCAAGATTTGCCATGGTGAGCCTCTAATTTTTCGATCCGGGCCGCGAGTTCGTCAATCTCGGTAATCTTTGCCAGCGTGCCCAATGCCGTAATGAGCTGGGCGGCTTGCGTCGGTGCGAGTGTCCCGGCAGCGGCAGCAGACAGCACGGCGGCAGCTTTGGCTGTCAGGGTGCCATCTTCAGGCAATTGAAGCACCACGGCCTGTTCTACCCCTTTCAGTGGCGGCAATACACGCTCCAGAATCAAGCGGGCGGCCTGCACGTCGCCACCTTTGGCAGCCATCACCAGCCCGGCCAGAATCTCGGGAACGTCACCAGCCAGCGATGCGCGAAGCCGGGTTATCTCTGATTGGCCGGGCGGTCTGCCCTTGGGGTTGCCAGTCTGCCCCGGTTGCCATTGATTCGGCGGTCGTTTTTTGGTCATGCTGTTTTCTCAGTGTTGAATCAGATAAGGGATGGTTGCGGTGGTGTTGGCTTGACCGGATCCTTCGGCAAAGACTTTGCGGAAGGTATAGGGGCTGGCGCTGCCTCTTGCGGCTCTGTGTCCATCATTTCACCGTGAAATGATGCGGCAATGTCGGCGGTCGCTCTGGCGTAGGTCAGCTCATAGGTCAGGTCGGCGTGCTTGTGATCCGAATGGTTCGCCAGCCAGTCGGCCAGATGGTCGACACGGTCACGCAGCAATTGCAGGCGGCGCGTGAGTGTGGCAATGGTCTTGTGTGCTGTCGGGTCGCTCGTTTCAATCAGGCCCATTTTTTCAGCCATGTATCGAAGGTGAATCGGATGGATAGCCACGCGGTCAATGTTGCCGCCACTGTCTTGAGTCAGCAGAATTAAGCCGTCGCCCGTGCCGTCGTCCATGCGTTCAATTTTCAGTTCGGGGATGCTGTCGTTCAGGTCTTGCATGATGTATCTCGAATAAAGGTGAAGCGCCGTTTTGTGTGGGCGCAGTAGTTCAGATAAACAGGCCGGGCAGCAGTGGTTTGAACTGCAATAGATGGCATCTCTAGAGGGTGTCCGTGTGGCGGTACAGAGAGACCTCCTAAAACGGCCTTAATAGGACCGTGGGGCGGTACAGTGGGCAATGTCTCTGTACCGTGGGGCGGTACTATCACGGCCCTCTCTGTACCGTGGGGCGGTATAAGGGATGCGCGGATCAGTGGTGCTGATTTTTGGTAAGCACCACGCTCAAACAATTGCGCCATGCCCTCGTCATAACCCGGCAGCTTGTCCAAGGCCCTCCAGGTAACGGCGTACCAACTGGCTTTATTTGGGCGATGGCCCATAACCGTTTGAAAAATAAAACCGCCTTCCAGTAGTTCGCGTTTTGCCTTGGTCAGCATGTCAACAGACTTCCAGCCGCGTGTTTCCATGTAGGCGCGGGACAGCAACATGCGCCCGTTATCGTCGCGGTGAAACTGACGCGCCACCTCCAGCAGCAAACCCCGTGCGTGCATGGATAAGCGCCCATAGGCAGGGCAATCCAGCACACTCCAAGGCAATGCCACAAAACCGCCTTGGTCGCGGCTTGTGTCGTGGCCTTTGCGCTTCGGATTACGAGCGTTTGCCATTGGTGCCCTTTCTCATGCGTGCCTGCCATGCCCAAATAAGACGGCGGTCTTTCGATGTGAACGAATAGACGCCTGGGCGGCAGATGCTGCCATCACGGTCGATAAACTTGATGCGCTCACACGGCACATCCAAGCCAAGACAACGCAGGGCGGCGATAAGGTCCGGGCCGTTGCTGCATCCGGCTATGTCGTCAACATCTTCACGACGGCGCGGGCGTGCCATTAATGCGGGGATCACGCGCAGATGGCGGGGGTTGTCAGTGCCGCTAAACTTGCGCGTGTCTAGGGCGCTCGATTCTGCTTTTTGTGGGGTCGGGCGTTTCACTTTGCAGCCCTCCACAAGCGCGAAGGCATGGCACACCAAATATGCAACGCCAGCCGGTACAGTGCGGCCCTCATGCTGTCACCCCGGCCAAAGCCTTGACGGTTGCAGTGTTCCAGGCCAGCAGTCCACCAATGCGAGTAGGGCGAAGCGGGCCGTTCTCAAGGCAGGCCCAGCCGCGCAAAGTCTGCGGGCGGCGATTCAGGTAGTAGGCAGTCTCAGCGGTCGTGAGGTTGGGACGTGTAACTTGTTCCAGCGGGGGGAACTGTTGCGGGGCAGTTGCCTCGCGCATCGCTTGGATGCTGTGATGTGTTTCAGTTTGCAAGATTGGTTCTCCAAAACACCACCGAATAGTGATGTATGGAAACTCATTCTTTTCATATCGAAGCGCCGGTAAACTCCGTGCGAAATCTGTGTAAAACCCGTGTTAAATCAGCCTGTCGTGTGTTTTGTACCGGGCAGGTTAAAAACAGAGTTGACCGGGCTTTGTTGTTCTTTCTTTTCCTCTTTCAATTTGCCGTTCTTTCTTGCCCAATCAAGGGCGGGGGTTTCAAACCATTCACCGTGTTTTGTTGCTTTGGCGGCATCGCGTAAACCGTTCGCGTCCGCGTGCTGGAAGT
>JAYURC010000052.1:0-9635 GCA_043756405.1 Polaromonas sp. | reverse complement strand
GGCAATCTCGCGCATCGCAATTTCCAGCTCGTACAACTGATCATTGCGCGCTTCATCAACGCGTGGTGCCTGACTGGTCGGGCCAATGAACATGCCCGAAAACAAATAGCTCAGCGACGGGTGGTTGTGCCAGTAGGCAACCAGGCTCGCCAGCAACTCTGGCTTGCGCAAAAACGGACTGTCAGCGGGCGTCGCGCCGCCCATCACAAAGTGGTTGCCACCGCCCGTGCCAGTGTGGCGGCCATCGGTCATGAACTTTTCGGCAGACAGGCGCGTCTGGTGCGCAATGTCGTATAAAAATTCGGTGTGTGCTACCAGTTGGCCCCAGTTTTCAGCCGGGTGAATATTGACTTCAATGACACCCGGGTCAGGCGTGACTGCGAGCACGGTCAGGCGGGCATCGCGCGGGGGCGGATAGCCTTCGAGCACGATTTTCAGGTTCAGTGATTGCGCCGTGGCTTCAATCGCTGCCAGTAAATCAAGGTAGTCTTCCAGTCGCTCCATGGGCGGCATGAAGATATACAGCGCCCCTAGCTCACCGCGAACACTGGTTGCGCCTGATGTTTTGGCATCTGCTTCGGCTTTCGCTTTTGGACTCACATTCGGCCCATTTGCCCGTTTCGGGTCACGCACTTCAATGCACAGTGCGGTTCGCGCCAGCCATGCCGCAGACTCAAATGCATTCGGTTTGCGCACAGCGGCGTCTTCAGTTTGCGACATCATGGGTTGCGAAGCGCTGTTGGGTTGCATCACGCGTTTGGCTTCATAGCGCGGCGGCACGCCGTGTTTAAAGCCCGACAAATACTGATCGACCCGCTGCGCTGTGGTTGCAAGGCGCTGGTTAACGGGCAGAGTAGCGTTGTAGCGCCCGGCAAAGGCGGCTGCTTGCGGCAATGCAGCGCGTGGTGCAAACGGGTCTGCCTCGGGCGTGTACGGATTGTCGGTTTTAGACACCCACGGCACAGAGTCCAGCGGCAGGCGATAACCCATCGGCGAATCGCCGGGCATCAGGTACATGCGTTCATCCCTGAAGAACCAGGGGCCGGTTGTCCACGCGGGGCCGGCCAACGGCGCTGTTGAGCCGGGAATGGTTGGGCGCGGCTTCAGAGGCAGTACATATCCGACAACCGAGTCTAGCCCTTGCATAAAGACGCGACGCAGCCGCGCACGTTCCATGGCGTCGTCCAGTTTTGATTCAAACGGATCAACATTGACGGGCAAGCGGCGTTCACGCCACAGGTAGTACCAGACGTCTTCAAAGCCCGGCGTGATGTGGTCGGGACTCAGGCCTAATTTGTCGGCAAGCGTAGCGGTAAAACGTGCTGCGTCTTGCGCGGTGTAGTTACAGGCTTCGCTCTCGTTGGCAAAAAGGGCTGGGTTTTGCCACACGGGCTGGCCGTCTTTGCGCCAAAAAATGCTGAGTGCCCAGCGCGGCAATTGTTCACCCGGGTACCACTTGCCCTGGCCAAAATGCAAAAAGCCGCCCTGGCCATATTCAGCCCTCAGCTTTTGCACCAGCTGAGTCGCATAGCCGCGCTTGGTCGGGCCCAGTGCATCAATGTTCCACTCAGCGCCATCGGGGTCATTGGTTGCCACAAAAGTTGGCTCGCCGCCCATGGTCAGGCGCACATCGCCTTTGACCAGATCGCGATCAACCGCCTCGCCCAGTGCCAGTACTTTGGCCCACTGTTCGTCGGTGTAGGGTTTGGTCACGCGGGGTGATTCGTAAATACGCTGCACGCCCATGTGGTGCGCAAACTCGACTTCTGATTCGTCCACACCGCCTTCAATCGGCGCGGCGCTTGAAGGCTCAGGTGTGCACGCAAGGGGAATGTGCCCTTCCCCCGCCATCAGGCCCGACGTAGGGTCCAGGCCCACCCAGCCCGCACCCGGCAAAAACACCTCACACCAGGCGTGCAGGTCAGTAAAGTCTTTTTCAGTGCCACTCGGGCCGTCAAGTGACTTGACATCAGCTTTTAACTGAATCAAGTACCCCGACACAAAGCGCGCCGCCAAGCCCATGTGGCGCAGCAGTTGCACCAGCAGCCAGCCGGTATCGCGGCACGAGCCCAACGCTTTTTCCAGTGTTTCTTCAGGGGTTTGCACACCCGGTTCCATGCGGATGGTGTACTTGATCGCTTGCTGCAGCTGCTGATTGACCTGAACCAAAAAGTCATTGGTGCGGCGCGGCGTGCGGTCAATTTTGTCCAGATAGGCGCGAACCAGCGGCGTGGCAGGTTCAACCGCCAGGTAGGGCAACAACTCTTGCGCCATGGCCTGCGAATACTTGAACGGAAACTCTTCAGCTTCAGGCTCCAGAAAAAAGTCAAACGGGTTCAGCGTGACCATGTCCACCACCATGTCCACCGTGACTTTAAATTCCGTCGTTGCCTTGGGGAAAACCAGGCGCGCCTGGTAGTTGGCAAACGGGTCTTGCTGCCAGTTGATGAAGTGTTCTGCGGGCTCAACCTTCAGCGAGTACGACAAAATTTGCGTCCGGCTGTGCGGCGCGGGGCGCAGCCTGACTATCTGCGGCCCCAGTGTGACCAGACGGTCGTATTTGTAGTGGGTAATGTGGCTGAGGGCGACGTGAATGGACAAGTTGGTCTCGCTTTATGCTGTGGGGTGCGCTGTGTGATGGACGCTACCCTGCATACTAGCAAGAGATGAGCCAAAAATAGCCTTTATCGGCTTAAATACCTTTCTTGCCCGTTCAACATCCGGTCATGCATGCACCGCATGGCAACAAAAAAAGGTTACGTGGGAGATCAATTGACGTCCAGCATGCGTATTCAACCCGCCAGGCTCCTGGCTGCCGGGTTATGTGGCTTCGTTGTTGGCGTAGCCGTTCAGCTTCAGCAGGCTGTGCTGTTTGACGCACTCAGCTATGCCGTTTTTGCTGCTTTGTCGCTGTTGCTGCTATCTCTATGGTTGCTGCAACCTGATTTCATCTTTCCCGTTCGGGCTGAGCCTGTTAAAGCCAGTGCAGCCCTTCGACAAGCTCAGGGTGAACGGTTCACATTCATCGGTCTTTACGTGGTTTTGGTATTGGCGAGCGTGCTTAGCTTTGGTTTGACGGGGCTGAGAGCCACCTCTTTTGCTGCCACCACACTTAACCCCGCACTTGAAGGTCAGGACATTGAGGTCACGGGTGAAATCATGGCCATGCCGCAGTTTGGTGAAGACGGTGTGCGGTTTCGCTTTGCCGTTTCGTCAGCACGTCTGAAGGGCCAGCAAGTTGCTTTGCCGCCGCAAACTTACCTCGGCTGGTATGCAGGTTTTGGGCTGCGTCCAACCAAGCCTTCAACTGTGCCTGGTGCTGATGGCGACCCCGAGCCGCCAGAATTTTCTCTGGAACTACAACGCCAGCCGCAGCCGTTACGCGCTGGCGAGCACTGGCAAATGACGGTACGCCTGAAGGCACCGCATGGCAACAGCAACCCGCATGGCTTCGACTATGAGCTGTGGCTCTGGGAGCAGGGCATTCAGGCAACGGGGTATGTACGGACAGGTAAAAGCGACGCACCGCCAAAAAAACTCGCCAATCTGGCACAGACCTGGGCCAAGCCCGTTGAGCGCGCCCGCCAGCACGTGAGGGAAGCGATTTTTGCGCGGGTCGATAACCGCCAGGTCGCTGGCGTGATTGCCGCATTGGTCATGGGCGACCAAAACGCCATCGAACGCGCTGACTGGGATGTGTTCAGAGCAACAGGCGTAGCGCACTTGATGAGTATTTCAGGTCTGCACATCACCATGTTTGCCTGGGCGGCTTCAATATTCATCGGCTGGCTATGGCGGCGTTCGGCCAATCTGTCACCGGCGCTGTGCCATGCGTTGCCTGCCAGCAATGCAGCTGCTTTGGGCGGTTTGGTTTTGGCTGGCTTGTATGCGCTGTTTTCAGGCTGGGGCGTGCCCGCCCAGCGCACCGTCTGGATGCTGGCGACCGTTGTGATCATCAAACTAAGTGGCAGGCAATGGCCCTGGCCTTTGGTGTGGCTACTCGTCATGGCGGTGGTTGTAGCGCTGGATCCTTGGGCGTTAATGCAGGCAGGCTTTTGGTTGTCTTTTGTGGCGGTTGGAATCCTGTTCGCTTCAGGGTCTTCTGAAAGTAGCAATACCAATAGGCAAATAGCTATCAATTCAGGAGCCACTAGCGCATGTAATACTTGGGCTACAGGCCAAAATGATGATGAAAATAAGCCGCAAACAAGGTTTTTAACCGCTTCAGCGTCTGCTCTGGGCGCGAATTTGTTGAAAACACTGCGCGAGCAGTGGGTCATCACGCTGGCGCTCACCCCGCTGTCGCTCTTGATGTTCAATCAGGTGTCCGTTATCGGTTTGCTGGCCAATGCGGTGGCCATCCCCTGGGTGACGCTGGTGGTGACGCCGCTGGCCATGCTGGGTGCGCTGTGGGCACCGGTGTGGGACGCGGCTGCGCTGGGCGTTGCTGTGTTGACGTTGCTTTTGCAATGGCTGGCCAGCTTTTCATGGGCCAGCATCTCTGTTGCAGCAGCGCCGTTGTGGTGTGCCGCTGCGGGTGTGCTGGGTGGCGTGCTGCTGGTCATGCGCTTGCCGCTGCACTTGAAGTTAATGGGTATACCTTTGCTAATGCCCGTGCTGATGTGGCAGCCGCTGCGGCCAGAATTGGGGCAATTTGAAATTTTGGGCGCAGACATCGGGCAGGGCAATGCACTGATTATTCGCACCGCCAGTCATAGCCTGGTGTATGACACGGGCCCTAAGTTCTCACGCGAGAGCGACGCTGGCAACCGCGTGCTGGTGCCGCTGCTCAGGGCCATGGGTGAAAAGATTGACCTGCTGATGCTGAGCCACCGCGATGCGGATCATATTGGCGGTGCACGCGCTGTGCTGGCCATGCAGCCCCAGGCGCGCCTTGTCAGTTCGATTGAAGACGCCCATGAGCTGCAATCGGTGCGCAAGTCTGATCGCTGTGTTGCTGGGCAAAGTTGGCGTTGGGACGGGGTTGATTTTGAAGTCCTCCACCCACAAGCCAGCGACTACGAAAGCGCTGCCAAATCAAACGCCATGAGCTGCGTGCTTCGTGTTTCCAACGGTATCAAAACTGCTTTGCTGGCGGGTGACCTGGAGGCCGCGCAAGAACTGCGGCTGGTGGCCAACCCGGAATCGAGCCCAAAACTTAAGGCTGATTTTTTACTCATGCCGCATCACGGCAGCAAAACCTCATCGACCGGCCCCTTTCTTGATGCGGTGCAGCCGCAGTTTGCATTGGCGCAAGCAGGCTACCGAAACCGTTTCAACCATCCGGTCGAATCCGTGCTGCAGCGCTACGCTGACAGGCAGATCCGTGTCGTCAAGTCCCCGACATGTGGTGCTGCCGCCTGGCGCAGTGACCAAGCCGATGTTGTCGTGTGCCAACGCACGCTTGGCATGCGATATTGGCACCATCAACCCGATGCAACCCGCCAAGCCACAAAAGAGAAATTTTGAAATAAAAAGCCGCAACATTTAGCGAGTGGCGCATAACTTGCTAAGCTAGTGTTAAGACAATTGCTGACGATCGCACCCCCTAGCTGGAGACACAACGCATGAGCCGACCAATGTTTGACGAGATGAATGCCAGCCCTGAGGCTGTCCGAGAACACTATCAAATCTACCAACGCTGGCTGGCCAACCAGCCGCTGGCAAGCATGCAGGCGCGGCGTGCAGAGGCCGAAATGATTTTCAGGCGGGTCGGCATTACTTTTGCTGTGTACGGCGAGAAAGACGAAGACGGCGCGGGCACTGAGCGCCTGATTCCATTTGACTTGATACCCCGCATCATCCCCGCGCACGAGTGGGCAACGATGGAAAAAGGCCTGATTCAACGTGTCACCGCACTGAATCGTTTTATTCACGATGTGTACCACGGGCAAGACATTTTGAAGGCAGGCATCGTGCCGTCTGAGCAGATATTTCAAAACGCACAGTTCCGCCCCGAAATGATGGGCGTCGATGTACCCGGCAATATTTATTCGCACATCAGCGGCATTGACATTGTTCGCGCGCCCGATGCCCAAGGCAATGGCGAGTATTACGTGCTCGAAGACAACCTGCGTGTGCCCAGCGGCGTGAGCTACATGCTGGAAGACCGCAAAATGATGATGCGGCTTTTTCCCGACTTGTTCAACCAGAACCGTGTCGCGCCCGTTGCCCACTACCCAGACCTGCTGCTTGAAACGCTGCGTGCGTCCGCCCCGCCCGCCACTGCCGACCCAACGGTGGTGGTGCTGACACCTGGCATGTACAACTCGGCGTATTTTGAACACGCTTTTTTGGCGCAGCAAATGGGCATTGAACTGGTGGAAGGGCAAGACCTGTTTGTCAAAGACAACTTTGTTTACATGCGCACCACGCGCGGCCCCAAGCGGGTTGACGTGATTTACCGCCGGGTGGACGATGATTTTCTGGACCCACTGGCTTTCAGGCCTACGTCGACGCTGGGCTGCGCAGGCTTGCTCAATGTTTACCGCAGCGGCAACGTAGCGCTGTGCAACGCCATTGGGACTGGTGTGGCCGACGACAAATCGATTTACCCGTATGTGCCCCAAATGATTGAGTTTTATCTGGGCGAAAAACCCATTTTGAAAAACGTGCCAACGTACATGTGCCGCAACGCTGAAGATTTGAAATACACGCTGGCCAACCTGAAGGATTTGGTGGTTAAAGAAGTTCATGGTGCGGGCGGCTACGGCATGCTGGTGGGCCCTGCAGCGACCCAGGCTGAAATTGAAGATTTTCGGGCTGCCGTGATCGCCAACCCGGCGGGCTACATTGCGCAACCAACGCTAAGCCTGTCAACTTGCCCCACCTATGTCGATAGCGGCATTGCACCGCGTCATATTGACTTGCGGCCATTTGTACTAAGCGGCAAAGAAGTGCAAATGGTGCCGGGTGGTTTGACCCGTGTGGCTTTGAAAGACGGTTCGCTGGTGGTGAACTCGTCGCAAGGCGGCGGAACCAAGGACACCTGGATTCTTGAGGCCACAACCCATCAACAACAGTCCCAGTCCCAGTCGCAGTCCCAGTCGCAGTCCCAGTCGCAAGGAGCCAAGTAATCATGTTGTCTAGAACCGCTGATCATTTATTCTGGATGTCCCGCTACACCGAACGGGCCGAAAACACCGCACGCATATTGGATGTCAACTACCAGACATCTTTGCTGCCGCAGTCCGCCACATCGGCCCAGGCTGGCTGGGAAGGACTGCTCAGCATCAGTGAGCTCAAACCAGCGTTTACCGCCAAGTACGGCGAAAATGTGCTTCCACGCGATGTGATGGACTTCATGGTGCGCGATGAACAAAATTCGTCCAGCATCGTCTCTTGCCTGAAAAACGCTCGTGAAAACGCCAGAGCCGTGCGCGGTACCCTGACCACTGAAGTTTGGGAGACTGAAAACCAGACCCATCTTGAAGTGATACGGATGCTGAACAACGGCGACTTTGAGCGTGACCCGTCGCAGTTTTTTGAGTGGGTCAAATTTCGTTCACACCTGTCGCGCGGCGTCACCGCCGGCACCATGCTGCAAGATGAGGCTTTCCATTTTTTGCGGCTTGGCACCTTTTTAGAGCGGGCCGACAACACCGCGCGCCTGGTCGACGTGAAGTTTCACGCTGCAAAAAAAGAGCTGGCAAGCGCCACAGACGAAGACTTTGATTTTTACCACTGGAGCTCTATTTTGCGCAGTGTCTCGGGCTTTGAAATTTACCGCAAGGTTTACCGCAATGTGATCAAACCCGAGCGTGTGGCTGAGCTGTTGATCTTGCGCGCCGACATGCCGCGATCATTGCTGGGTTGCCTGAACGAGGTCATGAACAACCTGGCCATGGTGACCAGCGACGCAAACAGCGAAACCCGTCGCCGCGCAGGCAAGCTGCGTTCAGACTTGCAGTACGCCAAAATTGATGAGATTTTGGCCAATGGCCTGCATGCTTTTTTGACCCAATTTCTGGACCGCGTCAATGAGTTGGGTACGCACCTGAGTCGAGAATTTCTGGTGCCAACAACCACTTGAGTCGGATGCATCTGTATGACTCCCTCTCCCCCTGGGAGAGGGCAGGGGTGAGGGCTCTTTGATCTGTGAAATCGCTTTGATTCCGTTGCACGGGGAGCCCTCACCCCAACCCTCTCCCGGAGGGAGAGGGGGAAAAACATGAAGCTGCACATACGCCACACCACCGACTACCGCTACACAGCGCCGCTGCGCTATGCGCTGCAAACGCTGTGGCTGACCCCAAAGTCCAGTCCGGCGCAAACGGTTAATTTCTGGAGCGTGGGCGCGCCTGAAAAGCTCTTCAAACAGCTGGACGCCTTTGGCAATACCGTTCAGTCGTATACCTTTGTGGGCACAGATGCAGACAACGTGCGCTGGAGCCTGGTCAACGCGGCGGGTGATGTGGACACGCACGGCGTGGCGCAATTTACCGACGGTGAGGCTTTGCCGCACCCGTACTTTTTTTTGCGCGGCACGCCCTTAGCCGAACCGCACTGGACGCTGGCCGAATTCGGCAGGCCTTTCATCCATCAAAGCCGCGACGGGAGTGCTAACTTACAAGCGCTTTTGGCCCTGAGCCAGGCAGTCATGGGCGCAATCAGCTATAAAAAAGACAGCTCAAACGTTACCACGACGGCCATGCAGGCTTTTGAGGCGGGCAACGGTGTCTGCCAGGACCAGGCCCATGTGATGGTGGCTGTTTGCCGCAGCCTGGGCTACCCCGCACGCTATGTGAGTGGTTACTTTTATGCCGCCAATGAGCCTGACTTGGCCAGCCACGCCTGGGTGGATGTTTGCCTGAATGTTGCTACCCGTCATTGGGTCAGCATCGACGTAACACATGCGTGCCTGACAGACGAGCGCCACATACGCCTTGCCATGGGTGGCGACTACAACGCCTGCCCGCCCGCAAAAGGCGTGCGGCAGGGCGGCGGTGAAGAGTCGATGACCGTCGTGATCACGATTGAGCCGGTTTGAAAATCATCTTTTGCATAGGCCGTGAAACGAAAAAAGCCCGGTAAAAACCGGGCTTTTTAGCAGACAAAAAACGAATTAACGCTTTTTGGCAACTGTTTTGGTTGCATTCAAAGCCGTTGCAGCAGCGGTGTTGAAGTTGGTCTCTGCCATGTCGGTGGCTTGCTTGACAGCTTTTTGCATGGACTCAAAAGCGTTGTTGGCTGCAGCGACTGCGCTTTTCATAACAGCAACAGCGGTTTCTGAGCCAGCAGGCGCGTTTTTCGTGGCACTGTCAACCAGGCCCATGACCTTTTTCTGGGCATCAGCGGTTTGGGCTTCAAACGTCTTGCCAATGTCAGCGCCAGCGGCTGACGCGATGTCATACAAATGACGGCTGTAGGCGGCGGTTTTTTCAGCCAGGGGCTGAACCATGCCAGCTTGCAGAGCCATCAGCTCTTGTGCGTCTTTCACGCCCATAACGGATTGTGCGTGGTTGCCGGCTTCAGCCAGCGCAGCCTTGGTGGCTTGCACATTCAGTTCGACCAGCTTCTCAACGCCTTCAAAGGCCTTGTGGGTCAAACCAAACAGGGTTTCGATGTTGGCTTTGTGGGAGGCCATGATTTGTTCAGCAGTCAGCATAATTAATCTCCAGTGTTGTTAACAGGAT
>JAYURC010000051.1:0-25564 GCA_043756405.1 Polaromonas sp. | reverse complement strand
AAGGTGACCCTGAAAGTATGCCCAATGTGCCTGACATGCCAGTTTCAGGGAACTGACGCTATGGACCTTGCTTGGTCAGCACGGTTTCAAATAACTTAGTCGCCTTAAACCACGCCAGCCAGGCTTGCAACTGTGGCCATGGCTGCGCTGCAAACCAAATTGCATCCGTATGTGCAAACTGGCGCACAAAGGGCAGGATGGCCATGTCTGCGAGGCTGGGCTGGGAGCTGCAAAGCCAGCCTTGGCTTAAACGGGGTTCGAGCTTGACCAAGCAGTTTGCCGCTTCTTGGCGCTGGGCCAGTGCAAATGCCTGGACGTCACGGCCAGATTGTTGCGGATAGCGGTCAGGATACTTGTAGCGATCAAGTGCGTGCTTGAACGCGCCGTCGTAGGCGTTGATCAAGTCCAGCATCTTGTCAAGCGCCGGGCTTAACCAGCCGTCCGGGTCGTTCTGTGCCAGCGCCCAGTGCATGATGTCCAGGCTTTCGTCGATGACCTGGCCGCTTGGCAACACCAGTACGGGCACTGTTCCTTTGGGTGATTCTGCCAGCATCTCGGCGGGCTTGGTTTTTAAAGACACTTCACGCAGTTGGTAGGGCAAACCGCTGACGTGCAATGCCAGCCGTGCGCGCATTGCATATGGGCAGCGCCTGAAGCTGTACAAAACGGGCAGGGCGGTGGTCACTGTTTTTGCACAGCGCTCGGTACTGTTTCCTGCTTCGTGCCGATATGGCTTTGCTGGCGCGCCTGTGCCAGGTCAACCTGTTTTTGCCGTTGTCTGTAGCCCGCCTTTTGCTCATCGGTTGTGCGGGCATGGCAGCCTGGGCAGCTCACGCCGCGTTCGTACAAAGGCGTTGCAATAGCTGCTTCAGTCAACGGGTCACGACATGATCTGCACAACGCCAGATCACCTTCAAGCAGTCCGTGACCGACTGACACGCGCTCGTCAAATACAAAACATTGACCTTGCCAGCGGCTTTGAGTTTCAGGCACAGTTTCCAGATATTTAAGAATGCCGCCTTGCAGGTGATACACCTCGTCAAAGCCTTTGGACCTCAAAAAAGCGGTGGACTTTTCACACCGGATGCCGCCTGTGCAGAACATGGCGACTTTGGGTTTGATGCCGTCCACGCTGGCGAGCTTGCCGCCGTTTTGCATTTCGCGCTCTACCCAGCCGGGTAGTTCTGAAAAGCTGGCAGTTGCCGGGTTGACTGCGCCCGCAAAAGTGCCAATCGACACCTCATAGTCGTTGCGGGTGTCGACCACCACCACGCCGGGCTGCGCTATCAACTGGTTCCAGTCTTGGGGCTTGACGTATTGGCCCGCCATTATTGCCGGGTGAACATCAGGCACGCCAAGGGTGACGATTTCTTTTTTCAGCCGTACCTTCATGCGGTAAAACGGCATGCCGCTGGCCCACGACTCTTTGTGCTCCAGCGTGGCTAAACGCGGGTCTTGACGCAGATACGCCAGCACGGCATGTACCTCGTCAGGCAGCCCGGCTATCGTGCCGTTGATGCCTTCAGCAGCCAACAACAGTGTGCCCCTGATGCCATGGGTTTCACACACTGCCAGTAACGGCGCTTGCAGTGCGGCATGGTCAGGCAGTTCAACAAACTTGTACAGGGCAGCGGTCAAAAAATGCATGCCGAAAGTGTAATTGCAAGGCTGTACAAGCTGTCATGCACACCTCTTTAAGATAGCAAGATGAATCAAAAACTAAAGTTTGCCGTGATGGGCGCAGGCGCTGTAGGTTGCTACTACGGCGGCATGCTGGCACGGGGCGGGCATGATGTCGTGCTGGTTGCCCGGCCGCAGCATGTACGCGCTGTTATCACCGCAGGGCTGCGGCTGCAAACCCAGACCTTCGATGAACAGATTCATTTGCGGGCCAGCAGCGACGCCAGCGCGGTGCAGGGCGCAGATGTGGTGCTGTTTTGCGTCAAGTCGAGCGACACCGAGGCCGCAGGCAGCTTGTTGCAGCCCGGCTTGCGGGCCGATGCGCTGGTAATCTGCTTGCAAAACGGGGTTGATAATGCCGACCGCCTGCGCGCCTTGCTGCCGCTGCACACGGTAAGCGCTGCGGTGGTTTATGTTGCCACTGAAATGGCGGGCCCTGGCCACGTCAAACACCACGGTCGAGGCGATCTGGTGGTTGAACCCTCTGCATTTGACAAAGGTGTAGTGGGTGCACTGGTGGCTGCTGGCGTGCCGACGGAAGTGTCAGGCAACGTGCACGGCGCGCTGTGGGCCAAGCTGGTGCTTAATTGCGCTTACAACGCGGTGTCTGCCATCACCCAGTTGCCGTACGGCAAAACCGTGGCAGGTGTGGGTGTGCAAGACGTGATGCGCGATGTGGTGGCCGAATGCATGGCTGTGGCCCATGCTGATGGTGTTGCTGTGGCGTGCGACGTGTATGCCGCAGTTGCCAGTCTGGCAGGCAGCATGCCGCTGCAAAAGTCATCGACTGCGCAAGACTTGGCCCGCAGTAAACCCACCGAGATTGACTTTTTAAATGGCTTTATCGTGCAGCGAGGGCAAGCGCTGGGTATTGCAACGCCAGCCAATCGCGTGCTGTGGGCGCTGGTGAAGTTGCTGGAGGGTAAAAACAGGGGAAAGAGCCTTGAAAAAAGCGGGTAGCAAGGGCAGTGATGGCCCAAAAAATACCCGTAGCCCGGCGGCTTTGCGGGCAGCCGGGCATGGTCAAACGGGCTGGCGGCTACTTATACCCAACCCGATCCAGCATCTGCTGAATCTTCACCTGGCTTGCGCCGATGGCGGCAACGGGCAGGGCTTCTTGTTTAAAGGTGCCACCACTCATGTCTGCCAGGACTTTGTTGTTCAGCTTGACACCCGCTGCCGTGGGGTATTCGTTGTTGCCGTTGGCAAAGTAGTCTTGCGCTGCCGGGCTGGCCAGGTATTCCATAAACCTGACGGCGTTTGCCGTGTTTTTGGCATTTTTAGCCACGGCTGCGCCTGACACGTTCATGTGTGTGCCCCAGCTGTCCTGGTTAGGAAAGACGACGCTGATTTTGCTAATTACGGCTTTGTCTTCAGGCTTGTCTGAGCGCATCAGGCGTGCGACGTAATAGGTGTTGGTGACAGCAATGCCGCACTCGCCAGCTGCTACACCGCGAATCTGGTCGGTGTCGCCCCCTTTTGGCGCCCTGGCCATGTTGGCCACCATGCCTTTAAGCCAGGTTTCGGTCTTGGCATCACCAATTTGCTCAGCCACTGCGCCAAATAGCGACAGGTTGTAAGGGTGGGAGCCGGAGCGCGTGCACAGCAGACCTTTGTTTTTCGCGTCACCCAATTCTTCGTAGGTGTCGACATCGGCCTTTTTAACCTTGACGTTGTCGTACACCACGACCCGTGCGCGGGTTGAATAGCCGAACCAGGTGGTACCTTCAGCCGTGGCTTTGGCGCGCAGGGTGGCCGGTACTGCCTTTTCAAGCGCGGCAGATTTGATCGGCATAAACAAGCCATCTGCATCGCCTTTCCACAAGCGAGCCACGTCAACCAGCATGATGACATCGGCAGGAGACGCGGTACCCTCAGCCTTTAAACGCGCCAAAATACCAGCGTCGTCTGCGTCTACACGGTTGATTTTGATGCCAGTGGCTTTGGTGAAGTCGGCGTACAACGCCTCATCTGTGGAGTAATGGCGGGCAGAGTACAGGTTCAAGACCTGGTCTTGTGCAGAAGCCGTGCCTACGCCAGCGACCGCCGCAAAGGCCAGAGCCGCAAATATTGGAGTTTTTTTAAACATGTTAGAAATCACCTTAAAAATTAAAGATGGCCGTATCTTAATGCAAATACGAATAGTTCTTATTTGTTTAAGTTTAATGGGTGCGCTATTTGTTGGCGGTTGTGCAACGCGAGCGGCTATGCCAAGCGCTAGCGGTGCGCCGCCAACAGTTATCGCCAAGCCCTTAAAACTGGGCTTGGCACTGGGCGGCGGCGCAGCGCGCGGCTTTGCGCATGTGGGTGTGATTGCTGTGCTGGAAGAAGCCGGCCTGCGTCCACAGCTGGTGGTGGGTACGTCCGCAGGCAGTCTGGTAGCAGCGTTGTATGCCAGCGGCAAAACCAGCGCCCAGCTGCAGCAAACGGCGCTTAACATGGAAGAAGTGGCCATTACAGACTGGATGCTGCCGATCATTGGGCGCGGTATGTTCAGGGGCGATGCGCTGGCTCGTTACGTCAATGAAATGTTAGCGGGGCGCCTGATGGAAAACATGGTCATGCCGCTGGGCATCGTTGCCACTGACTTGGGTAGCGGCAATGCGGTGTTGTTTCAAAAAGGCGATACCGGCACGGCGGTGCGTGCGTCCAGCGCGGTGCCTGCCGTGTTTGTACCCGTCAAAATCAATGGGCGTGAGTACGTTGATGGCGGACTGGTGTCCCCGGTACCGGTGCGTTTTGCGCGGCAGATGGGTGCTGATGTGGTCATCGCTGTTGACATTTCAAACCCGCCCGAGGCCAACACTGCCGACGGCACGCTGCAAATCTTGCTGCAAACCTTTGCCATCATGGGCAAAAGCATTAACCAGTACGAGCTGGTAGGTGCAGATGTGGTGGTGCGGCCGTCATTGGTGGGTTTGAAAAGTGCAGACTTCACGTCGCGCCAGCGCGCTATTGATGCGGGCCGCGCGGCCATGCTGGCTGCGTTGCCAGCGCTAAAAGCCAGGTTAGCGGGCGAGGCGGCGCTAGCGCGCTAAGCAGGCGGACTTTCTGAAAGCCAATCTAAAGTCCGCCAAAATTACACAAGCCCAGCTGATTTCCTGCAATGCGATACTCGCCAGCGTGAAAAAACACATCTACATTTACTCCCCTTCCAGCGCAGTGCGCGACAAAGCTGGCTTTAAACGAGGCATCAAACGGCTAAAAGTGCTGGGTCACGAGGTTGACGTTGATGAAGCCGCTTTGGCCAAATTTCAAAGGTTTGCGGGTGACGACGAAACCCGGCTGGCGGCTATCCACCGCGCAGCTGCAAGCGGCGCTGATGTGGCACTGATCAGCCGGGGTGGGTACGGGCTGACGCGCATTTTGCCCGCTGTCAACTACAAGGCGTTGGCTAAAGCGACTGAAAAAGGCACCCGATTCGTTGGTCAAAGCGACTTTACAGCGCTGCAAATGGCGTTACTAGCCAAAACTGGTGCAGTGACCTGGGCCGGGCCCGCTTTGGGCGAGGGTTTTGGCACAGAGCAAACGCCCGACGACATCATGGAAGCGTGTTTTGACGACCTGATACACGGGCAGGGCGAGGGCGCAGGCTGGAAGCTGCCAAAAGCAAAAACGCTTGACGCTATGAATTCAGGAGCTGCTAGCGCAAGTAATGATTTGGCTAAAGACCAATTCTTCATAAAAAATGCGACGCTTTGGGGCGGTAATCTGGCCGTATTGACTTCTTTGGTCGGCACGCCTTATCTGCCGGTTATCAAAGGCGGCATATTGTTCATCGAAGACGTGGGTGAACACCCGTACCGCGTTGAGCGGATGCTGACGCACCTGTTACATGCGGGCGTGCTGGCTAACCAAAAAGCCATTATTTTTGGCCAGTTCAGCAACTACAAACTGGTGCCGGGCTACGACAGTGGCTTTAATTTGGCTGGTGTTGCCGCCCGCTTGCAAACGCAGGTCAAGGCGCGGGTATTGACGGGCTTGCCGTTTGGACATGTACCGACCAAGGTGTTGTTACCGGTGGGAGCCATTGTCACGCTGGCAGTCGACGGCGGCGAGGCGCTGGTAGTCTGGGGCCATCAGGCTTGAGCGGCCTGAGTCGACTATTAATAAGCCGCACTATAAGCAAGAAGCTTATTTGACTTTAAAGCCGATTTTGCCGGTCAGGCTTTTGGGCAGCAGGCCGTTAAAACGGCAGCTGATGCTGGCAATTTTCTCCCGCGCCACGGCTTCACCATGCGTGTTGGCCAAAATCGACATCACGTCAGATCTGGCGTACCACAGGCCCTGAACATCGGTGGCGTAGCGCACGCGGCAGGCCACTGCGGGGAATTTTTTTTCACCGTAGTCTCCCAGCTCATGCAACATCAGCGCCCGAATAACTTCAGTGCGGGCGTCCAATGCCTGTTTTGTTGGCTCCGCGCGGCCCATCAGCGTCATGCAACTGCGGGTCAGTTGTGGCGCGAAAGACGGCAAGTTGAAGGTGGGTAGTAATGAGCGCATGTTTCGTGAAATTTGAATAGGAAACAACAGCAATATTTCTGCTAGATTAGGACGATTCCTACACGAATGCAACCGGGTTAGTATGTGAACTGAGCGAATAACTACATATAAATCAAGCTCTTGGTAACCAAATGTCAAGTAGTGTCGAGCCTTGAAACTTTTAGGTTCGGTACCTGCTGCCGCTTTTATCTGTTAATTTGCACGTTTGATTTATAAGCCCAACATGACAACTACAAATCACTATCCTTCCCATTACATCGATGGCCAGTGGGTCAAGGCAGAGTCCAGCAACACCTTGCCTGTGCATGACTCCAGCAGCGAAGAAGTCATGGCAACTGTGCCTGCAGGTACCGTAAAAGAGATTGAAGCCGCCGTGCTGGCGGCACGTGCGGCGTTTGATGGCTGGGCGGGTTTACCCGTTGAAACCCGCGCTGCTTACCTGGACAAAGTGGCCATTGGCGTCAAAGCACGCACCCTTGAGCTGGCCACTGCCATCGCGCGAGAAGTCGGCATGCCGCTAAAAATGGCCAAAGCCATTCAGGTAGGTGGCCCGGCCTGGCACTGGGCCAATTTTGCCAAGGTGGCACGCAACTTTGAATGGCAGAAAAAAGTCGGCAACTCGGTGGTGGTGCGCGAGCCGATTGGTGTGGTCGGCTGCATCACGCCGTGGAACTTTCCGCTCAGCCAGATCACCCTGAAAGTTGCGCCGGCCATGGTGGCTGGTTGCACTGTGGTGCTCAAACCCAGCGAGATTGCACCGGTCAACGCCATGATTCTGGCTGAGATCATTCACGAAGCAGGCATTCCGCCGGGGGTGTTTAACCTGGTCAACGGCCTCGGTCCGGTGGTGGGTGAGGTGCTGGCCACGCACCCAGAAGTCGACATGGTCAGCTTTAGCGGCTCAACCCGTGCGGGCAAACGGGTCAGCGAGCTGGCCAGCCAGACGGTCAAACGCGTGGCGTTAGAGCTGGGCGGCAAGTCTGCCAGCGTGATATTGGACAGTGCCAATTTTGAGGCGGCTGTCAAAGGCACTGTTGGCGCGTGCATGCTTAACAGCGGCCAAACCTGCTCGGCGCACACCCGCATGCTGGTGCCCGCTGCCCGCTACGATGAGGTCAAGGCGCTGGGGCAAGTGGCGATTGCCAAGTTCAGTGTTGGCCCGAGCCTGGATGAGGCCAGCAAGCTCGGCCCACTGGTCAGCGCTGCACAGCGCGACCGCGTGCTGGGCTTTATCAAAACCGGCATTGCTGAGGGCGCCGACGTGATGGCAGGTGGTGCAGAGCCGCCTGCGTTGGCTACAGGCTACTTTGTGCAACCCACCATTTTGGGCGTCAAGCCCACCGACACGCTGGCGCAAGAAGAAATTTTTGGCCCGGTGCTGGTAGTTATCCCCTACCGCGACGAAGCCGACGCCATTGCCATTGCCAACAGTACCATTTACGGTTTGGGCGGCGCGGTGTGGGCAGGCACCGACGAAGAGGCCATCGCCGTTGCGCGCCGCATGCGCACCGGGCAGGTGGACATCAATGGCGGGCCTTTCAATGCCCACGCGCCGTTTGGCGGCTACAAACAGTCGGGCAATGGCCGCGAGAACGGTGTGTATGGGTTTGAAGAGTTTCTGGAATTCAAGTCCATGCAACTAAAGTCAGCTGCCGTTTAAGTCTGGCACAACTCTACCAATCCATGGCCGAAGTTACTGTTGTTTTTGCCGATTTAACTGGAAGCACCGGTGTTTTTGAGGCCTTGGGCAATGCCAAAGCAGCACAGGCCGTCACGCGTCTGACGGACTGGTTGGGCTCGGTGTGCACAGCGCGCCATGGCAAGGTGGTTAAAAACCTGGGCGACGGTGTGCTGATGGTCTTTGCTCACAGCACCGACGCGGTTGAGGCTGTCAGTGAAATGCAGCGGCTGCACACCGAGCGCATCAAAAAGTGGCCCGACGAATTGCGCATGTACCTACAAATTGGCATGGCGCAAGGCGAGGTGATTCAGCAGGCCAATGATTTTTTTGGCGATGCCGTCAACGTGGCTTCGCGCTTGTCTGACATGTCAGGCCCCGACCAGATTCTGGCGACTGACGCGGTTATTGACAGCCTGCCGCCCAACACGCTGGTGCGTTATCGCAGCCTGGGCGCGATTGGCATCCGTGGCCGCCAAGAGGCCTGTATGGTCTACCGGGTAGAGTGGCAAACCGAGGTGCTGTCAGACTTTTTTACGGTGCCCGCTGAGCTGACGCCGAACCCGTTTAGCAAAGCCGTGCCGCAGATTGGCACCATAGAGCTGTCGTGGCTAGGCAGGGCCGCTATCTTTACATCAGCACAATTGCCACTTCACATTGGCCGGGACAACGACTCAGATTTCATCGTTAATGACCCCAGGGTGTCCCGGCTTCACGTAAAAATCACGTGGCGTGGAGGCAAGTTTTATCTTGAGGACGTCAGCAGCTATGGCACCTGGGTGCGGTTTGCCGGTGGTGACGCCATCGTGGCGCTGCGCAGGCAGGAATGTGTGCTGCTGGTGGGTGGCGAGATGGCGCTTGGCGCAGCGTTTGAAGACTTCACCGTGCCTACAGTGAGCTATAGCTTGCCTGAAAAATAGAAACCGCCAGGAGGCAAGGGCCCAGTTGATCTTGCTCAAACGATTTCTCTGGTCCGGTTTGGCGTCGCCGCAGCCAAGTACGTCGAGCACCGGTACGGTGCTGTATGCCATGGCGTGCCGGTGCTTTCTCAAACCAGTGGGCGTCAATCAGCGTGTGACGGGACATTGATGCCAGCTGTGGCCGCAGCTTCCAGAAATTTGACGAGAGCCTGCGCATAGCTGCTGGAGAAAGCATTTGGTATGGAAATCATGGTTTTTTGCCTTTCAAAATAACCAGCTTGACTCAAGGTTTCAGATATTTAAACGTCATTCCCGCGAAGGCGGGAACCCAGGGGATATCGAGCAAATTCGGGCACTGGATTCCCGCTTACGCGGGAATGACGGGTGACTTATTCTTCACGCAGCCGCAAAAAACTGGCAAAGCGGGGGATTCCACTGTCATTCAAGCCCCGGTAGCGGTACGTCACCTGGCTGCCCACTGCCGGTGGGTTTTGCCGCTGCGCATCGCTAAAACCCGTCCCCAGCTTGAAGCGCTTGGCACTTTGACCGTCTTTCGCTAATGTTTCAACCAGCAGCGCGCCCATCTTGCCGGCGTATTTGCCTTTGCCGGGGATGTGGCCGATCACTTTGGCTTCTGCATCATCATGGGTTTTGACTTTGAGCAAATCGTCGTTGCGCACGCCTTTGTACAGAGAACTGCCGCGGTGCAGCATCAACCCTTCAGCGCCTGCCTTGGTGATTTGTTTGAGCTGATTTTGCAAAGCCGCGTGGCTGGCGACTTTGCTTTGCGGCACAGCCTGCACCCAGGGCACAGCCATCTTGCCGACCACGCTGTTCAGGTTTGACAGGCGCTCGGTAAACGTGCCCGGCTCGGCAGGCAAATCAAACACCATGAATTGGATGCCGCGCCAGGCTGCATCATCTGGCGTTTGCTGGCGCACGGTAGACACCGCTTTTTGAAACTGCCCGCGCCCGGCCCACAGCTCTCCGTCCATTGGGGTGGTGGGCCAGTTGGCGGTAAACCATACGGGTGTATTGATGGCCTGGCCGCCCCGAGTCTGCAGTTTTTGCCCATCCCAAAAGCCGCGCACGCCGTCGTATTTTTCACTCACCCAGTAGTCGGCCAATTGAACGGATGGGCTGTAAACATTGGCCAGCATCAGTGGTGGTTTGCCGTCGGCTGCCAAGGCGACTGGCGCAACGCCATAGCCAAGAGCCGCCAGCAACAGCACTAAGGCGCTATGTTTAAAATAGCTGCTTGCGCCCGTATTCATTGGGCTAGAGCCGTATCGCTTGCTCTCTCTCCCCGCTGGGGGAGGCGAGATAAAAATCCCCTAACCCGCTGGGGGAGGCGAGATATAAATTCCCTCCCCCGCTGGGGGAGGCGAGATATAAATTCCCTCCCCCGCTGGGGGAGGGTTAGGGTGGGGGCAAGCGCCGAGCTATTACCAGCATGGTGCGTGCCCCCATCCCAGCCTTCCCCCAAGAGGGGAAGGAGCAAGAGGGGCTGCATCCGGCTCAACGTCGCCAACATATCAGACAGCAACCGGCTCTGCAATCCCGCCCACTACCTGGCTAAAGCCGCCATCCACGTACGTGATTTCACCCGTCACGCCGCTGGCCAGGTCACTCAGTAAAAACGCGGCCACGTTACCGACTTCTTCAATCGTCACGTTACGGCGCATGGGCGCGGCGTCAGATACGGCTTTTAAAATTTTGCTGAAGCCTGCAATACCACTGGCTGCCAGGGTTTTGATCGGCCCGGCGCTGATGCCGTTGCAGCGAATGCCTTTGGGGCCGAGTGATTCAGCGGTGTAGCGCACCGATGCCTCCAGGCTTGCCTTGGCCAGGCCCATGGTGTTGTAGTTGGGCAGCACCCGCAGCGCGCCCAGGTAGGAGAGGGTGAGGAGGGCTGATTTGTCGTTCAGGTAGGGCAGTGCGGCCTTGGCCATCGCCGGAAAGCTGTAGGCGCTGATGTCATGGGCGATTTTGAAGCCTTCACGCGACAGGCCTTCCAGAAAGTCGCCTGAAATGGATTCTTTGGGCGCAAAGCCGATGCTGTGTACAAAGCCGTCAAACTTTGGCCAGACTTTGGCCAGGTCGGTAAAAAGCTGGGTGATCTGCTCGTCGCTGCCCACGTCGCAGTCAAAGATGAGGGTTGAGTCAAAGTCGGCCGCAAACTCGGTGATGCGCGCCTTGAAGCGCTCCCCCACATACGCAAATGCCAGTTCAGCACCCTGGGCTTTGCAGGCCTTGGCGATGCCGTAAGCAATCGAGCGGTTGCTCAGTACGCCAGTGACCAATAATTTTTTGCCTGTTAAAAATCCCATCACGTAAATCCTTATGAAAAATCTTGCAGAATTGTGACATGCGCACTGTGCCCGGTTTTTTACTATGGATGGCTTCCCTCATGGGGTCTGGTAGCACCTGGGCGGCGCAGGCTTACGCCCAGTTTGGCGACATCAAATACGCGCCCGGCTTTACCCATTTCAGTTATGTGAACCCAGCCGCGCCAAAGGGCGGTGAGATCCGCATGGTGCCGCCGACCCGCCCCACCAACTTTGACAAGTTCAACCCATTCACCTTGCGCGGTACGGCGCCTTACGGCCTTAGCACGCTGATGGTTGAAAGCCTGCTGGTCGGTAATAGCGAGGAGCCCACCACGGCGTATGGCTTGCTGGCTGAGGATGTTGAAGTCGCGCCAGACAAGTTATCTGCAACATTCCGCCTAAACCCCAAAGCGAAATTTCATGACAGCTCACCCGTGCTGGCCGCTGATGTGCTGCATTCGTACACGCAGCTCGTCAGCAAGCTGGCAGCGCCGCAGTTCCGCACGATTTATGCGGAGGTCAAAGGCGTGGTGGCGGTCAGTGAGCGGGTGGTGCGCTTTGACTTTGCCACGCCCAACCCCGAGCTGCCGCTGGTCGTGGGCGGTATGCCAGTTTTCAGTAGCAAGTGGGGTGGGGGCAAACCGTTTGACAAAATCGTTGCCGACATTCCGATTGGCTCGGGCCCGTACAAACTGCTCAACAACAAAATGGGCCGCGACATCACCTACGTACGCGCTGCGAATTACTGGGCGGCAGATTTGCCCACACGCAAAGGGCAGTTCAATTTTGACCGCATCACCTTCAAGATTTACCTGGACGAAACCTCGCGTTTTGAAGGGCTGAAGGCAGGTGAATATGACTTCATGCGCGAATTCATCTCGCGTAACTGGGCGCGGCAGTACACCGGCAAACAGTTCGCCTCGGGCGAACTCGTCAAACGCGCGTTTGAAAACCGCAACCCGGGTGACTTTCAGGGCTACGTGTTTAACTTGCGCAAGCCGATGTTTCAGGATATTCGCGTCAGGCAGGCGATTGGCCTGGCCATGGATTTTGAGTGGATGAACCGCCAGCTTTTTTACGGCATATACAAGCGCGTGAACGGCTACTTTCCGAACAGTGAATTTCATGCTGAGGGTTTGCCCAAGCCGGATGAGTTGGCGCTGCTAGAGCCATTGCGAGACAAATTAAAGCCAGAAGTGTTTGGCCCCGCCCACGTAGGCGCCAGCACCGCGCCACCCGCAAGCTTGCGCGACAACTTACGCAAAGCTCAAGCCTTGTTGAAAGAAGCAGGCTGGTTGTACAAAGACGGTGCGCTGCGCAACGCCAAGGGTGAGGCCTTCACCATGGAATTTTTGAGTGACCAGCCCTCGCTGATTCGCGTTGTGGGACCGTTTCAAAAAGCGCTTGAAAAGTTGGGCATCACGCTGGTTTACCGCGTGGTGGACTTTTCCCTAAGTAAGCAAAAAATGGACGCGTTTGACTTTGAGCTGACCACCATGCGGCTGCCCGGCAGCACAGCGCCCGGTGGTGAGTTGATTGAACGCTTCGGCTCTGAAGCCGCCAAAACGCCAGGCTCGTCCAACGTCTGGGGCATTGCTGACCCGGCAATTGATGCGCTGCTGCAAAAAATAGTTACGGCCACAACGCGGCCTGAATTGTCTGCCGCTACGCGCGCCCTTGACCGGGTGCTGACGCATGGCCATTATTCAGTGCCGCAGTATTACGGCGATGCGTTTTTGATTGGCTACAGGCCGGGGCAGTTTGTGTTGCCTGCGGTGATTCCACCTTACTATGACGCTGGCAATTGGGCCATGTCTACCTGGTGGGCGTCTGCAAAAAACAAATGAAACATAACTTGCGCGTTGGCTTTTGCTCCTTCCCCCGCTGGGGGACGGCTGGGATGGTGGCATGTGTGATGCTGGTCATGGCTTGTGCACTTGCCCCCACCCTAACCCTCCCCCGGAAGGGGAGGGAACAAAAATTTAAAACCTAAAACAATGGCCAGCTATATCCTCAAACGCTTGCTGCTGATGATCCCCACGCTGTTTGGCGTGCTGCTGCTGACTTTCGCCATGGTGCAGTTTGTTCCGGGCGGGCCAGTCGAGCAAATGGTGGCGCAGTTGCAGGGCCGCGACTCAGGTGGTGAAAGTGCCGCTGCATCAGGCGCTGGCTACCGCGGACGGCAGGGGGTTGACGCCAAACGCATAGAAGAAATCCGGGCGTTGTACGGCTTTGACAAACCCGTGCATGAGCGGTTTTGGCAAATGCTCGGCCAGTTTGCGCGGTTTGACCTGGGCAAGAGTTTTTACCAAAACAAGGACGTGTGGGAGCTGGTCAAAGAAAAGCTGCCGGTGTCCATCAGCTTGGGACTGTGGACGTTTTTCATCAGCTACCTGATAGCCGTGCCGCTGGGCGTTGCCAAGGCGGTGCGGGCGGGGTCGCGCTTTGACTTTATAACCAGCCTGATTGTGCTGGTGGGTTATGCCATTCCAGGCTTTGTGCTGGGCGTGGCGCTGCTGGTGGTGTTTGGCGGGCAATTGCAGTGGTTTCCACTGCGCGGATTGACATCAAGCAACTGGGAAACGTTGAGCTGGGGGGCAAAAATTGTGGACTATTTGTGGCACATCACGCTGCCCATCATTGCCATGGTGCTGGGCAGCTTTGCCGTGACGGCGGTACTGACGAAAAACTCGTTTCTGGAAGAGATTCGCAAGCAGTATGTGATGACAGCGCGCGCCAAGGGTTTGAGCGAGCGGCAGGTGCTGTACAAGCACGTGTTTCGTAATGCGTTGATTCCCATCATTACCGGCTTTCCGGCGGCGTTTATTGGGGCTTTTTTTACCGGCTCGCTGTTGATTGAAACGCTGTTTTCGCTTGATGGCCTAGGCTTGCTGAGTTATGAAAGCATCATCCGCCGCGACTACCCGGTGGTGCTGGGCACACTGTATTTGTTCACGCTGATCGGCCTTGCGACCAAATTGATCAGCGACCTTTGCTATGTTTTAGTGGATCCGCGTGTCAAATTTGACTAATCCCTTATCCGTTCGGGCTGAGCCCTTCGACGAGCTCAGGACAGGCTTTGTCGAAGCCGGGTCTGGCACTTCGACAGACTCAGTGCGAACGGTTTCCATCAGCCCCTCCAGGCGCGCCTGGCTGCGCTTTAAAAAGAACAAGCTCGGTTTCTGGAGCCTGGTTATCTTTTCGACGCTGGTGGTGCTCAGTCTGCTGGCCGATGTGCTATCGAACGATAAACCGTTGGTCGTCAGCTACAAAGGCAATTTGTACTTCCCCATCGCCAAAGACTATTCAGAAAAAACCTTTGACGGCGACTTTGCCACGCCCGCTGATTACCTTGACCCGTTCATCAAAGACAAGCTGACGACAAGCCCTAATTGGGCCATTTACCCACCCAACCCCTACGGCCCCAAAACCATCAACTACTTCGCCAAGTCGCCCAACCCGTCTGCCCCATCAACGCAACACCTGCTGGGCACTGACGACCGGGGGCGCGACTTGCTGGCGCAGCTGATTTATGGCTTCAGGCTTAGTGTTTTATTTGGATTGGCGCTGACCCTGATTGGCGTGGTGATTGGTGTCATTACCGGGGCGATTCAGGGCTACGCCGGCGGTAAAACTGACTTAGTCGCGCAGCGGTTTATTGAAATCTGGGGCTCCATGCCTGAGCTGTATTTGCTGATCATTTTCAGCGCCGTGTTTGCGCCTAGCGTATCGTTGCTGCTGTTTTTGCTCAGTCTGTTCGGCTGGATGGGCTTGTCTGACTACGTGCGCGCCGAATTTTTGCGCAATCGCCAGCTGGACTATGTTCGCGCGGCACGGGCATTGGGCGTAAGCAATCTGCAAATCATGTGGCGGCATATTTTGCCGAACAGCATGACACCGGTGGTCACGTTTTTGCCGTTTCGCATGAGTGCAGCGATTCTGGCGTTGACATCGCTGGACTTTCTGGGCCTGGGCGTGCCGCCCGGAACGCCGTCATTGGGTGAGCTGCTGAGCCAGGGCAAAGCGAATATTGATGCGTGGTGGATTTCGCTGTCGACCTTTGCGGTGCTGGTCACAACACTGCTGCTACTCACATTTATGGGTGATGCGCTTCGTGATGCGTTGGATCCGCGGAAAGCCGACAAGTGAACAAAGCTCTTCTTGAGGTAAGAGACCTGCGCATATCGTTTGCGGGCAAAGAGGTTGTCCACGGCATCGACTTTAGTATCGCCCCCGGCGAAAATCTGGCGCTCGTGGGCGAATCCGGTTCTGGCAAAACCATTACTGCACTCAGCCTGTTAAGGCTCGTGCAAAACGCTGAAGTGCAAGGCAGCGCGGTTTTCCAGTCACCCAAAGGCGAGGTTGAACTGCTGGGCATGCCCGAGCGGCTGCTGCGCGGTATTCGTGGGCAAGACATTGCCATGATTTTTCAGGAGCCGATGACGGCACTGAACCCGCTGTTCACGATTGGCAACCAGATCGAAGAGATTTTGGCATTAAAACAAGGTCTGGCCCTATCAATACGAGCGCAAGCAGCTATTAAATTACTAGCAGATACCGGCATAACCGAGCCTGAGCGCCGGGCCAAATGCTTCCCGCACCAGCTGTCAGGTGGCCAGCGCCAGCGCGCCATGATTGCCATGGCGCTGGCCTGCCAGCCCAAGCTGCTGCTGGCTGATGAGCCGACGACGGCGCTTGACGTGACGGTTCGCACACAAATTCTGGATTTATTGGGTGATCTGCAACGCAAAAACGGCATGGCCGTGCTGATGATCACGCATGACCTGAATCTGGTGCGCCGCTTTGCTGACCGAATTGCCGTGATGGAAAACGGCCTGATTGTGGAGCACGGCGCTGTCAACGATGTATTTGCCAACCCGCAGCATGCCTACACCCAAAAGCTGATGGACAGCAAGCCAACGCGTGATGTGCAGGAGGTAGTGCCCGATGTAGCCTTGCCGGCAGTGATGCAAGCCAACAACCTGCGCGTCAGCTACCCGGTCAGCCTGCCCGGTTTTAAAGGCTGGTTTAAAACAGGCGAGTTCGTAGCAGTGCAGGGCGCAAGTTTTAAGATTCCCGCCGGGCAAACACTGGGCGTGATTGGCGAGTCCGGCTCCGGCAAGTCCAGCCTGGCGCTGGCGGCGCTGGGCCTGCATCCGTCCAAGGGTGATTTGGACATGTCGGGCATGACCTGGAGCAACAGCGCAGCCAACAACAAAGCGATTCGCAAAGCGGTGCAGGTGGTGTTTCAAGACCCGTTTTCATCGCTGTCACCGCGCATGACAATCGAGCAGATCGTGGGCGAAGGTCTGTCAGTTCATCAGCCGCACATCCAACCGGCCGAAATGCAGCAACGCGTTTTGCAAGCGCTGCAGGAAGTCGGCATGACCGAGGTGCAGTTCCCCGGCCTGTTGCAACGCTACCCCCATGAGTTTTCAGGCGGTCAACGCCAGCGCATTGCGATTGCCCGGGCATTGATGGTAGAACCCCAGCTAGTGGTACTTGACGAGCCCACCAGTGCACTCGACGTGACGATTCAAAAACAGATTCTGCAACTGCTACAGCGCCTGCAACGCGAACGCGGCTTGAGCTACTTGCTGATCACCCATGACGTAGATGTGATTCGCGCCATGGCGCATCAGGTCATGGTGCTCAAGGATGGCATCGTGCTGGAAGTCGGGCCATTAGCGCAGATCATGGACTCGCCTGAGCACCCGTATACGCGAACGCTGGTGGCGTCCCAGCATTAGGCTGCGTTAACTTATTGCGCCACCCAGCCGCCGTCCATGTTCCATGCCACGCCGCGCACGTTATTGCCTGCCGGTGAGCAGAAAAACACCGCCAGCGCTCCCAACTCTTCAGGGGTGGTGAACTGCAGCGACGGTTCTTTTTCTCCCAGCAGTTGAGCGGTGGCAGCCTCCATCGTCATGTTGCCTGCTTCTGCACGCGCGTCCAGCTGCTTTTGCACTAGTGGCGTCAGCACCCAGCCGGGGCAAATGGCGTTGCAGGTCACGCCGCTTTTGGCGTTTTCAAGGGCGGTGACTTTCGTCAGGCCGACGATGGCGTGTTTGGAAGCGACGTAGGCTGACTTTTCACTTGATGCCACCAGCCCGTGCGCTGATGCAATATTGATGATTCTGCCCCAGCCTTTGCCGCCGTTTGCGGCTTGCATGGCGGGCAGCGCCAAACGTGTGGCATGAAAGGCGCTTGACAGGTTAATGGCAATGATGGCGTCCCACTTTTCAACGGGAAAATTCTCGATGCGGGCAACATGCTGAATGCCTGCGTTGTTGACCAAAATATCGACCAGCCCAAACTCAGCAGCCGCATAAGTCATCATGTCGGCAATTTCAGCAGGCTTGCTCATGTCAGCGCCGTGATGAGCTACTTTAATGCCGTATGGCGCGCCTGCTGCGGAAATTTCGGCCTTGGGGCCATCGACAGCGCCAAACCCGTTCATCACGATGTTTGCGCCCTGTGCGGCGAGTGCTTTGGCAATGCCTAAACCGATGCCGCTGGTGGAGCCCGTCACTAACGCCGTTTTGCCGTAGAGCATGATAAAAATTCTCCGTATGATTGAATGAACTCATTATGAATTGCATAAACCCATGACCCAGCCCAGCCTTGAATATGTTCAATGCCCCGACACAAATGGTGGCCACCGCATGGCGTACTGGCACTGGGGCAACCCGGCTGCGGCACATGTCGTGGTGTGCGTACACGGCTTGTCGCGCCAGGGGCGGGACTTTGATACTTTGGCGGCGCAGCTTGTTGAAAAGGCGCTTGGTGATATTCGTGTGATTTGCGTAGATGTGGTGGGGCGCGGGGAGAGCGATTGGCTGAAAGACCCCATGGGTTACCAAATCCCCACCTACGCCGCCGACATGCTGGCGCTGCTTCAGCAATTGCATAGTCAATCGCCGATCACCACGCTGGACTGGGTTGGCACCAGCATGGGCGGGCTGATTGGGCTGGTGGTGTGTGGGCAGGCTGCATTGCCACTTCCGGTTGCAGTCAACAAGTTGGTATTAAACGATGTGGGCCCGGTCATTGAATGGTCGTCAATTGTGCGGATTGGCGCTTATCTTGGTGCGCCTGTGACGTTCGATTCAGTGCAGCAAGGTGCAGATGCGATGTGGGCCATTTCAAGCGGCTTTGGCCCGCACACGCCTGAACAATGGCTGGCACTGTCGCGGCCCATGCTGCGGGCCGTGCCAGATGCGCCGCCAGGCAAACTGCGGCTGCATTACGACCCGGCGCTGGCAGTGCCTTTCAAGCAGGCGACACAAGAATCAACCCTGCAAGGTGAGCAAATTCTTTGGCAGCTGTACGACAGCGTAGCCGCGCAAACACTGCTTCTGCGAGGGGCCGATTCTGACTTGCTGAGCCCAAGCACTGCACGGGCCATGGGCCAACGTGGCCCCAAGGCAAAGCTGATTGAATTTAGCGGTGTTGGCCACGCGCCAACATTGGTCGCGCCAGACCAGGTGGCGGCGGTTGCAAGTTTTTTGCTCGGTCAACGCTGACATGAAAAGTCAAGCGCCTGCTGCCAGTGCCCAAATCGTCACAGCTACGGCAAGCGGTCTGCCCGACCAGCCTGACGCTTTGGCACGTGCCAGAGCTTTTGCAGAACCACTGATTGCCAGCGAGACCCTGAACACGGGCGAAAACACCTTGGTGCATGCGGATGCTGTCGCCACAATTTTGAAGACGATTGGCGGCTCAGAAGCGATGCAGGCCGCCAGCTACCTGGTGTATGCCTGCCAGCACTTGAGCAAGCCGCTAGAGGTCATCACCAAAGCCTTTGGCGCGCACTATGCCGAACTGGCGCTGGAGACCACCAAGCTGGTTAGTGTGCAGCAACAGGCAAGATCAGCAAATGCCGCAGCGCAGCTTGAAAATAATTCAAAAGCCCAGCTGGAAACCGTGCGAAAAATGCTGCTGGCGTTTTCACGCGACTTGCGTGTTGTCATGCTGCGGCTGGCATCACGGCTTCAAACGCTGCGCTATTGCGCCTTGTCAAAACAAGCTGCAACACACGCACTGGCGCACGAGTCCCTGCATGTGTTTGCGCCTTTGGCCAACCGCTTGGGCATCTGGCAAATCAAATGGGAAATGGAAGACCTGGCCTTTCGTTTTCTGGAACCCGAAACCTACAAAAAAACCGCACAGCTGCTGGATGAAAAACGCGCAGAGCGCGAGCAGTTTATGGAGGTTTTGCGCGCTGACCTCGAGCGCGAGCTGAACAAAAACGGCGTGGCTGCGCTGGTGCAGGGCAGACCAAAACACATCTACAGCATTGTTAAAAAGATGCGCGGCAAAAGTCTCGACTTTGACCAGGTGTTTGACATTCGGGCACTGCGTGTAATCGCAGCAGACAGCAACGGTTGCTACGCTGCACTGGGTTTTGTGCATTCAAAATTTCAGCCGATTGACGGTGAGTTTGACGACTACATTGCCAAACCCAAATCAAATGGCTACCAGTCGCTGCACACGGTGGTGCGTGATGCAGCTGGCAGGGCGGTTGAAATTCAAATCCGCACCCAGGCCATGCATGACCACGCCGAGATTGGCGTAGCTGCGCACTGGGCTTACAAAGAAGCCGGTAGCAAGGGCTATTCAGGCGTATCAGCCAGCAGCGAATATGACTCAAAAATTGCGGTGCTGCGCCAGTTGCTGGCCTGGGAGCGGGACCTGTCAGGGGCACAGGGCCTTGAGAAGCCCGGCTTGCAAGATGCGAGTTTGTTTTTAGATCGTATTTACGTCCTGACGCCTGATGCCGCCATCGTTGAACTGCCACAGGGCGCGACCGCAGTTGACTTTGCTTACAGCGTCCACACCAATGTTGGCCACCAATGCCGGGGCGCGCGGATTGACGGGGCTATGGTGCCGCTCAACACGCCCTTGGCGAACGGACAAACGGTCGAAGTCATCACTGCCAAAGAGGGCGGGCCGTCGCGCGATTGGTTAAATGCTGAGCTTGGTTATCTGGCCAGTCACCGTGCCCGGTCAAAAGTGCGCGCCTGGTTTAATGCACAGGAAATGGCGCAAACCATTGCCAAAGGCCGTGAGGCGGTTGAAAAGCTGTTGCAGCGCGAGGGTAAAACAGCGATCAAGCTCGACGACCTGGCAGCGCAGCTCGGCTTCAAAGCAGCAGACGATTTGTTTGAAGTGGTGGGCAAAGACGAACTAAGTTTGCGCACGATTGAAAACATGCTCAAACCGCCAGAGCCTGCGCCCACACCAGATGAATTCGTCATTGCCAAAAAACCGCGCCCGGCATCGAATGCCAAAAACGGTGGCGTGCTGGTGGTCGGCATGGGCTCTTTGCTCACGCAACTGGCCAAGTGCTGCAAACCCGCGCCGCCAGACACTATTTTGGGCTTTGTCACCAAAGGCAAAGGCGTGAGCGTGCACCGCAGCGACTGCAGCAACTTTCGCAACATGGCAAAAGGCAGCCCAGACCGGGTCATTGAAGTCGAATGGAGCGCCCCTAAAAATGTCGATGGTGCAGCCTACGCGGTTGATGTGTCGATTGAAGCGTCAGACCGGCAAGGCTTGCTGCGCGACATTTCTGAGGTGTTTACCAAAGAAAAAATGAACGTGATCGGTGTGCAGACTCAGTCAGTTAAAGATAACCGTGGCGGCACGGCACGAATGACGTTTACCGTTGAGGTTGCGCAGTCAGGACGGCTCAAGCAAGTGCTCGGTATAGTGGCTGCGGTCGCGGGGGTGCGATCAGCACGCAGAAGATAAGATATACTTCAGCTTCGACTTTAGGCGCATAGCTCAGCTGGTTAGAGCACCACCTTGACATGGTGGGGGTCGTTGGTTCGAGTCCAATTGCGCCTACCAATTTTTTTACACGGTTCCCTTCAAGCAAGGCACACCCAAAGAATTGGCAAATACCAAAATCTTCTTAAAATACCGTGAACTACCTGGCAATTTGCCAACGGCTTACTCACGGGAACGCGCTGTGCAACAGACCAAGACCAGATCAAAACCTCCCCTTGGGACTGATACACCCGCATCAAGCCGGGTGATTAAAAAATACCCAAACCGGCGCTTGTACGACACCCAAACCTCTACCTACATCACCCTGACAGACGTGCGTCAGTTGGTGATGGACAGTGCGCATTTTGCTGTGGTGGATGCCAAAACCAATGACGACTTGACGCGCAGCATCTTGCTGCAAATCATTCTTGAAGAAGAATCTGGCGGTGCGCCCATGTTTACCGAGGCAGTACTTGCCAACATCATCCGGTTTTATGGCCACGCCATGCAGAGCTTTATGGGTGAATACCTTGAAAAGAACGTGCAGGGTTTCATGGACTTGCAGATCAAAATGGCCGAGCAAGCCAAAGGCATGAGTCCTGAAAACTGGGCCAAGCTGATGAACGTTCAGTCCCCCATGATGCAGGGCATGATGGGAAATTATGTAGAGCAATCCAAAGGTGCGTTCACGCAAATGCAGGAGCAAATGCAAGATCAATTAAAGAGGCAGAGCGAACAGATGCTGTCGGCATTCGGTTTAAAGCGTTAAAGCGGTGCGGCTCTGTGACAATGGATTCCTATGAGTGAAGTTATTTCCCCTCCCAACACCCTTATTCCTAAACGCGCGCCCCGTGTCGGCTTTGTCAGCCTGGGTTGCCCCAAGGCACTGACTGATTCTGAGTTGATCCTGACCCAGCTGAACGCTGAGGGTTACCAGACCTCCAAAACATTTGAAGGCGCAGACCTGGTCATTGTCAATACCTGCGGTTTTATTGACGATGCCGTCAGGGAAAGCCTGGACACAATTGGTGAGGCTTTGGCTGCCAATGGCCGCGTGATTGTCACGGGATGCCTGGGCGCCAAAGCAGGCGAGGACGGCGGCAACATGGTGCGGCAAATGCACCCCAGCGTGCTGGCTGTCACAGGCCCGCACGCCACGCAAGAAGTGATGGACGCGGTGCATCTGAACCTGCCCAAGCCGCATGACCCGTTCATAGATTTGGTGCCTAACAGCTTTGGCGTTGCGGGCATTAAATTAACGCCGCGTCATTACGCCTATTTGAAAATCAGCGAAGGCTGCAACCACCGCTGCACGTTTTGCATCATCCCGTCTATGCGTGGTGACCTGGTTTCGCGCCCGATTGGCGATGTACTGGTTGAGGCGCGAGCGCTGTTTGAAGGTGGCGTTAAAGAGTTGCTGGTTATCAGTCAGGACACCTCGGCCTACGGCGTTGATATGAAATACCGCACCGGTTTTTTTGACGGCAAGCCCATCAAAACTCGCATGCTGGAGTTGGTTCAAGAGCTTGGCGCAATTGCAGAACCTTACGGTGCCTGGGTGCGTTTGCATTATGTCTACCCGTACCCGAGTGTCGACGAGGTGCTGCCGCTGATGGCTACCGGAAAGATCCTGCCTTATCTGGATGTGCCTTTGCAGCACAGCCACCCAGACGTTTTAAAGCGCATGAAACGCCCCGCCAGCGGTGAAAAAAATCTGGAGCGCATTGCGCGCTGGCGCGAGATCTGCCCCCAAATTGTTATTCGCAGCACTTTTATTGCGGGTTTTCCGGGTGAGACAGAGGCCGAGTTTGACCACCTGCTGGCCTTCATGCAAGAAGCCAAAATCGACCGCGCAGGCTGCTTTGCCTACAGCGCCGTGACAGGAGCCACCGCCAACGATATCCCAGGCATGCTGCCGATTGAGTTGCGTGAAGAGCGCCGTGCGCGGTTTATGGCGGTGGCTGAAGCCGTGTCCAGCCAGAAACTGCAAGGCCGCATGGGCGCGACCATGCAGGTGCTGGTTGATTCAGCGCCGGCACTGGGCCGTAGAGGGGGCGTGGGCCGCTCGTATGCCGATGCGCCTGAGATTGATGGCGTCGTCAAACTTCTTGCCCCAGAGAAAATCAGCAAAACCTTGAAAGTGGGTGAGTTCACGAAGGCGCGGATTGTGGGCGTTCAGGGACACGATTTGATTGCCGTGCCTTTTTGAGTCCCGCAAGTATTCAGGCAACAAAAAAGCCACTTAACACGAGGTGCTTAGTGGCTTGTTGCAGTGATTTTAGAAACCAATAAACTTTGGTGGTGCCCGGGAGAGAACTCGAATCTCCACATCTTGCGATACACGGACCTGAACCGTGCGCGTCTACCAATTCCGCCACCCGGGCAAGCCTCAGAGTGTACCATTACGCAGAGGATCGACTCGCCGTGAAGATTGAAATATTTAAGCGGCATACTGGCTGTCGGGCTGACGGGCTGGCGAACAAGAGCAATTCAGCATAACTTTTAAAGAGATTTTTATCAAAACAACTCAACACAGCGCCAGCTCAACATCTGGCCTCCTCGCAGAGTTCGAGGGCATCGTTTCTGGTCACCGTGACGGCCATGGTTTTGTGCAGCGTGATGATGGCGAGGCTGACATCTATTTGCCCCCGAACGAGATGCGTGCCGTACTCCACAAAGACCGCGTCAAGGCCCGCATTGTTAGGCATGACCGCAAAAACAGGCCTGAAGGCCGCGTTACCGAAATCATTGAACGCTCACCCAACCCCATTATTGGCCGTCTGTTGCAGGAAAACGGTGTGTGGCTGGTGGCGCCTGAAGACAAACGGTACGGCCAGGATGTGCTGATTCCCAAAGGGGCAACGGGCTTGGCGAAACCGGGCCAGGTCGTTGTGGTGCAACTTACCGAGCCGCCTGCATTGTTTGGTCAGCCCGTGGGCCGCGTCAAAGAAGTGCTGGGCGAAATTGACGATCCGGGGATGGAAATCGAAATTGCGGTGCGCAAATATGGCGTGCCGCATGAATTTTCAGACGAAGCACTGGCTCTAGCTCGAACGCTGCCTGATGCAGTACGCCCACAGGACAAGAAAAACCGCATTGATTTGACTGATATCGCTCTGGTGACGATTGACGGTGAAGACGCACGCGACTTTGATGATGCGGTGTACTGCGAGCCCGCTAAAGTAGGAAGAGGCAAGGGCTGGCGTTTGCTGGTGGCGATTGCTGATGTGAGCCACTATGTAGAAACCGGCAGCGCAATTGACATTGACGCCTACGACCGCGCGACCAGCGTGTACTTTCCGCGCCGCGTCATCCCGATGCTGCCTGAAAAACTGTCGAACGGCCTGTGTTCACTCAACCCGAACGTTGAGCGCTTGTGCATGGTGTGTGACATGCTGGTGACCGCCAAGGGCGATGTGCATGCTTACCAGTTTTACCCGGCGGTTATGTTCAGCCAGGCACGCTTTACCTATACCGAAGTGGCCGCCATTTTGGCCAACACACGCGGGCCAGAAGCCGCGCAGCGTAAGGCGCTGGTGCCACATTTGCTTGATTTGCATGATGTGTATCAGGCGCTTTTAAAGGAGCGGGGCGTTCGCGGCGCGGTGGATTTTGAAACCACGGAAACACAAATTGTTTGCGACGAAGTAGGGCGGATTGAAAAAATCATTCCGCGCACCCGCAACGTGGCGCACCGCTTGATTGAAGAGGCGATGCTGGCGGCCAATGTGTGCTCGGCTGACTTTATTGCCAGCAGTAAACACGTTGGATTGTTTCGTGTGCACGAAGGCCCAACGCCCGAGAAAAAGGACATGCTGCGCAATTACCTCAAAGCTGCAGGTATCGGCATGACAATCAGCGATGAACCAACGCCAGGTGAGTTTCAGCAAATTGCCCAAGCCACCAAAGACCGGCCCGACGCGCAGCAAATTCATTCCATGTTGCTGCGCTCAATGCAGCAAGCGATTTACACGCCCATGAACAGTGGCCACTTTGGTCTGGCATACGAGGCCTATACCCATTTCACCAGCCCGATTCGGCGATACCCGGACTTGCTGGTACACCGTGTCATCAAAGCGATTTTGGGTAAAAACAAGTATCAATTGCCATCTTTACCGACCCCCGGTGAGGCTGAGGCGAAATTGTCTAAACGCCTCGCCTCGAGGGTTAAAGATCCTGAAATCAAACCTAAAAAAGCCAGTGCGGACGAGTTGGCCTGGCAGGCTGCTGGCCTGCACTGCAGCGCCAACGAGCGCCGCGCCGATGAGGCCAGCCGCGACGTCGAAGCCTGGCTCAAATGCAAATACATGCGAGAGCATCTGGGTGAAGAGTTTGGTGGCGTCGTGACGGCCGCTACAGGTTTTGGTGTTTTTGTCACGCTGGACGCCATGTACGTAGAAGGTTTGGTACATATCACTGAGCTGGGCGGCGAATACTTCAAGTTTGATGAAGCCAAGCAGGAACTGCGCGGCGAACGCACCGGCATCCGCTACGCCATCGGCACGCGGGTACGGGTGCAGGTCAGCCGGGTGGATCTGGATGGCCGCAAGATTGATTTCCGTTTGATCAATGGCGGTGACTCGTTGCAGGCCGTGACGAACCGCGCCATGAAGGACAAAACCGGTGGCCATGCCACTGAGTTGCCCGCGCAAGAACGTGGTGTGTCCCGTGATGGCAAG
>JAYURC010000050.1:0-25949 GCA_043756405.1 Polaromonas sp. | reverse complement strand
GCCGGTGACCTTTCCCGGTCAGCACATGTTGAATCTGGTGCTGGGTCTGGTCATGCTGGGGCTTGGTTTGGTCTTTAGTTTCACTGGCAACTGGACAGCATTTTTCGTGATGCTAGCTCTGGCTTTTGTGATGGGTGTGCTGATCATCATTCCCATCGGCGGTGCTGACATGCCGGTGGTGGTGTCAATGCTCAACAGCTACTCTGGCTGGGCAGCAGCGGGCATTGGCTTTAGCCTGAACAACTCGATGCTGATCATTGCGGGTTCGCTGGTCGGCTCGTCGGGCGCGATTTTGAGCTACATCATGTGCAAAGCGATGAACCGTTCGTTTTTCAATGTTATTTTGGGCGGCTTTGGCGGCGAGGCAGCCACGGCAGCAACTGGCAGCAAAGAGCAGCGCCCGGTCAAGTCCGGTTCTGCTGACGATGCGGCCTTTATTTTGGGCAATGCTGAAACCGTCATCATCGTGCCGGGTTACGGCCTGGCGGTCGCGCGTGCGCAGCATTCGGTCAAAGAACTCGCACAAAAACTCACTGACAGGGGCATCACCGTCAAGTACGCGATTCACCCAGTGGCAGGCCGCATGCCTGGCCACATGAACGTGCTGCTGGCCGAGGCTGAAGTGCCTTACGACCAGGTGCACGAGATGGAAGACATCAATGCCGAATTTGGCCAGGCCGACGTGGCCATCATTTTGGGTGCCAACGACGTGGTTAACCCTGCGGCGCACGTCAAGGGTAGCGCAATATACGGTATGCCGATTCTGGAGGCCTACAAGGCAAAAACAGTCATCGTCAACAAGCGCTCCATGGCGGCAGGTTACGCAGGCCTGGACAACGAATTGTTTTACATGGACAAAACCATGATGGTGTTTGGCGATGCGAAAAAGGTCATTGAGGACATGGGCAAAGCCATTGAGTAAAGAGCGCTGTGCCGCAAAATTGTCCTGCTCACGAGGTTAGAGGCAACTCTCTTCAATCTCCTACGGCCTTATAGGGAAAACGCAGTAGGCGTGCGTCAAGCCAGCCTTGAGAATGTCAAGCTGTCCGCACGCGCCCGCACAAACCACATTGGAGAAACCCAGCATGACCGTCGCTACCCTTGACCGCCCTTGGCTTAAAGCCTACCCACCCGGCGTACCGTATGACGTAGACACCAGCCAGTACGCCTCGCTGGTGGCGCTGATGGAAGAGGCGTTTAAAAAGAACGCTGCCAAAGTTGCCTACAGCTATATGGGCAAGGACGTTACGTTTGGCGAAACCGACAGCTTGTCAGTTGCCATGGGTGCCTACCTGCAAAGCCTCGGCCTGAGCAAAGGCGACCGCGTCGCCATCATGATGCCCAATGTGCCTCAATACCCTATCACCGTCGCTGCCATCTTGCGCGCGGGTTTTGTGGTGGTGAACGTCAATCCGCTGTACACGCCGCGTGAATTGGAGCACCAGCTCAAGGACTCGGGCTCAAAAGCCCTTGTTATCATTGAAAACTTTGCCAACACGCTAGAGCAATGCATCGCCAATACCCCCGTTAAAAACGTCATCCTGTGCGCCATGGGCGACCGCCTTGGCCTGTTGAAAGGCGCTTTGGTTAATTACGTGGTGCGCAACGTCAAGAAAATGGTGCCAGCATTTAATCTGCCGGGTGCCGTGCGTTTCAACGATGCACTGGCAAAAGGCACTAACGGCACACTCAAGCGTCCAGACCTCAGGCCGACAGACGTTGCCGTGCTGCAATACACAGGCGGCACGACTGGCGTGTCAAAAGGTGCAGTGCTGCTGCATAGCAACGTGATTGCCAACGTGCTCCAGTCTGAAGCGTGGAACTTGCCCGCAATGGCCAGCATGCAGCCAGGTGTGCAGCCCGTCTATGTGTGCGCGTTACCGCTGTATCACATCTTTGCTTTTACCGTCAACATGATGCTGGGCATGCGCACCGGCGGCAAAAACATTCTGATACCGAACCCGCGTGATTTGCCTGCTGTGCTCAAAGAGCTGGCCAAGCACAAAGTCAACAGCTTCCCGGCGGTCAACACCCTATTTAACGGCTTGGCCAACCACCCTGACTTCAACACGGTGGATTGGTCGCAGCTGAAAATCTCGCTGGGTGGCGGCATGGCCGTCACCAGCGCCGTAGCCCAGCTGTGGCTGGAAAAAACCGGCTGCCCGATTTGCGAAGGTTATGGCCTGAGCGAGACCTCTCCGTCTGCCAGCTGCAACCCCACCAACAGCAAGTCGTTCACTGGCACGATTGGCGTGCCAATTCCAGGGACTTACTTTAAATTGCTTGACGACGACGGTAACGAAGTACCCCCTGGCCAGCCTGGCGAAATTGCCATCAAAGGCCCGCAGGTGATGGCGGGTTACTGGCAGCGCCCAGACGAAACCGACAAGGTGATGACCGCAGATGGTTACTTCAAATCGGGCGATGTCGGCATTCTGGACAATAACGGTTTCTTCAAAATCGTCGACCGCAAAAAAGACATGATTCTGGTCAGCGGCTTTAACGTCGACCCGAACGAGATTGAAGACGTGGTCGGCAAGCTCGAAGGCGTGATGGAATGTGCTTGCGTTGGCGTGGCTGATGAAAAATCAGGCGAAGCCGTCAAGCTGGTCATCGTCAAGAAAAACCCGGAGTTGACCGAAGCACAAGTGCGGGCTTACTGCAAAGAAAACCTGACCGGCTACAAGCAACCCAAGGCGGTGGAGTTCCGCACAGAGTTGCCGAAAACCCCGGTCGGCAAAATCTTGCGCCGCGAGTTGCGCGACAAGAAGTAAACCGCGACACCTGACTAAAAAGCCTGGCTAAAAAGCCTGACTAAATGGGCGGCGCAAGCTGCCCTTTTTTATTGACCATCAAAGCATGCAACCCACCGCCATCCTCAGCGCCTTAGCCCAAGAACAACATGGCCTGATTGAACGCCTGCACCAGCCCCGTCAAGTTAACAACGCAGGCCGAACCTTCTGGCTTGGCAACTTGCAGGGTCAGCCGGTGGTGCTGGTGCTGGCGAAGTTGGGCAAAGTTGCCGCAGCCACCACGGCCACGGCGCTGATTGAGCGCTTTGGGGTGCAGCGCATGGTGTTTACTGGCGTGGCAGGCGGGTTAAAAAGTGGTGTCAATGTGGGTGACGTGGTGATCGGCGAATGTCTTTTGCAGCACGACCTGGACGTGTCGCCGCTGTTCCCGCGCTATGAAGTGCCGCTGTACGGCAAAGCCCGTTTTGAAGCTGATGCAGAACTGACAAATATGCTACTAGAAGCCAGCCGCACTGCCCTGACCGATGCGCAACTAAAAAGCATTTACCCTAATTCCAAAGTACACACCGGGCTGATTGCCAGCGGCGACCGTTTTGTCTCAGGCGCCGCAGAGTCCCGTGCATTGCGGGACGCCTTGCTGGCAGCAGGCCACGACGTGCTGGCGGTAGAAATGGAAGGCGCAGCCGTCGCCCAGGTCTGCCACGATTACAAAATACCGTTTGCGGTCGTGCGCACCATTTCTGACCGCGCTGATGACACAGCACATGTAGATTTCCCAAGTTTTATTGAACAGGTAGCCAGCAAATATGCGCAATTGATTATTGAGCGACTGCTTAAAACGCTATGAATTCAGGAGCAATTTAGCCTCGCATCCATTAGGGTAGCGACCTAAAACATAACTATTTATTCGGCCCGCTGATGCCTCGATTTCCGTTCGGGTTGAGCTTGTCGAAACCCTTCGACAAGCTCAGGGCGAACGGTTCGTAGTTCACAAGGCCGGATCAATAAAAACGAACATTAACAGGCATTTAAACCTGTTTAAGGCTTATTTCAACCAGCCACGCTTTCTGAAGTACCACATTGGCACCAGGGCGCTGACGACCATCAGTACCAGCGCCATCGGGTAGCCCAGCCCCCACTTCAGCTCGGGCATGAACTCAAAGTTCATGCCGTAGCTGCTGGCCACCAGCGTTGGCGGCAGCAGCGCCACACTGGCCACTGAGAACAGCTTGATGATCTTGTTCTGGTTGATGTTGATGAAACCGACCGTTGCGTCCATCAAGAAGTTGATTTTGTCGAACAGAAACGCCGTGTGCGAGTCCAGCGAATCAATGTCGCGCAAAATTTGCCGGGCGTCTTCAAACTGGTCACTCGACAGCATTTTGCTGCGCATCATGAAGCTCACCGCGCGTCGCGTGTCCATCATGTTGCGGCGGATGCGTCCGTTCAGATCCTCATGCCGCGCAATCGCGCCCAGCACTTCGCCAGCCAGTACGTCGGTCACGTCACCAGACAGCACTTTGGCGCTGACTTTTTCCAGCTCAACGTAAATACCTTCGAGGGTGTCGGCGGAGTATTCGGCGTCGGCGTCAAACAATTTGAGCAGCACTTCTTTGGCGTCTTCAATCAGCCCCGGTGCGCGGCGGGCACGCATCCGCAGGAGCCTGAACACCGGCACGTCTTCGTCGTGGATGGAAAACAGCACGCCTTTGCTTTTCAGGTCGTCATTGACCAGATTCAGAATGAAAGCCACGCGAACCGTTCGCGGTTCATGCTCATCAGCCACCAAAAAGTCAGACCGGATATGCAGCTCGCCGTTGTCTTCTTCGTAAAAGCGGGCGGACTCTTCAATATCCTCGTCCATCGCGTCTTCCGGGATCGACAGCCCGTAGTACTGTTTGATCCATCGTTTTTCCTCAAGCGTGGGGGATTCGAGGTCAACCCAGATGGGCTGAAACTTGGACAGTTCTTCAAGCGACTCGATTTCTTCCTGAAAGAGCCGCCCGTTGGCGAGCGTGAAAATATTGAGCATGACTGATGGCCTGTTGTATCGGAGCTCAGCCTGAAAAAGCTGGATCCGCATAAAAAAGAGGGTGAACGCGCTTATCGCCATCAACACCTCGACAAGATCAGTCTGTATTGCTGGCAGCTAGCAAAAATTAGACATTTTCCTGCTGGTTTCCAAGGATTTCTCCGTAGTGAAGATGCACGGATTATGGCATCGGGTTGTGACATCGGGTTATCAATCAGGCAAACGGATTTGACGCGCCAACGCTTGGGACGACCTTTCAAATACGCCCGAAATAATGCAGAATTTTCAAAAAATGATGCGTCGGCGGGTTGCAATTACCCCATTTAGCGCGCATAGTGTCTTCAAGTGAGTTGTTCTCGTTGCTGCCCCTCAAGGCAGTTTTTGTGTAATGTGCCTTCCGTTAAAAGGAGTCTTTTTATGAACATGACGATCAGCGGCCATCATCTTGAAGTTACCCCCGCACTGCGTGGCTACGTCACCAGCAAGCTCGACCGGATTACCCGGCATTTTGACCAGGTGGTCGATGTCAAAGTTTTGTTAACCGTTGACAACATGAAAGAAAAGGACAGCCGCCAGCGCGCGGAGTGCAATGTGCATGTCAAGGGCCGCGATATTTTTGCTGAAAGCTCACACGCTGATTTGTATGCCGCGGTGGATGAACTGACCGACAAGCTAGACCGCCAGGTGGCGCGTCATAAAACCAAGATCAAGGATCACCACCACGTTGCGCTCAAGCGCCAACCAGAACTGCACGCTTAAAACCAGCGCGCGCCAGATTACTGCTTTGATGCAAGCCGCCCACAGATGGCGGCTTTTTTATGCGCGACTCTTATTCAATTGCTGCTTAAAGTGCATAATTTGCCGACTTATAGGGCCCTATGAACCGACTATCGCAAATTTTGCCCCCCAACCAGGTTTTGGTCAGCGTTGATGCGACCAGCAAAAAGCGTGCTTTTGAAGAAGCCGGCCTGCTGTTTGAAAACATACATGGCTTGAATCGTGCACTCATCACCGACAGCCTGTTTGCGCGGGAGCGTTTGGGCTCAACCGGGCTGGGGCACGGGGTTGCCATCCCGCATGGCCGTATCAAGGGCCTGAAAGCGCCGATGGCGGCGGTATTTCAGTTGGCTACGCCGATTGGTTTTGACGCACCCGACGAGCAGTCAGTAGCCATGCTGATCTTTCTTCTGGTGCCCGAGGCCGCCACCCAAAAACACCTGGAAATCTTGTCTGAAATTGCCGAGCTGCTGAGCGACAGCAACTTGCGGGAAAAACTCAAGGGCACCACCGATGCGTCGGTTCTGCACCATTTGATTGCCTCCTGGCAGTCCGCAGCTTGACCGTCAAAGCCCATGAAACCCACTGCGATCAGCGCTGATGTTTTATTTGAGGACCACCGTGCCAACCTGAAGTGGGAATGGGTAGCTGGTCTGGGTGCGTCAGAACGGCGGTTTGATGAGGTGGCGGTAAGGGCCGCTCGCTCCGGTGCTGATTTGGTGGGCTACCTCAACTACATTCACCCGTACCGGGTACAAATACTGGGCGAGCGTGAGGTGAGCTACTTGCTCAATGCTGGTGATGAAGCCTGCGCCCGCCGCGTTACACGCATCATCAAGCTTGAGCCGCCTGTTTTGGTGGTGGCCGACGGGCAAATTGCCCCGGACACCCTGCTGGCGATGTGCGAGCGCGCCGGGCTGCCGATGTTTGCCACGCCGGACTCCGCCGCATTTGTTATTGACGTATTGCGCGCCTACCTGTCTAAGCATTTTGCCGACCGCACATCGATGCACGGCGTGTTCATGGACATTTTGGGTTTGGGCGTGATGATCACGGGTGAGTCAGGGCTGGGCAAAAGCGAGTTGGGGCTGGAGCTGATTTCACGTGGCCATGGCCTGGTGGCTGACGATGCGGTGGACTTGTACCGCATCAACCAGACCACGCTTGAGGGTCGTTGCCCGGACTTGCTGCAAAACCTGCTGGAAGTGCGCGGCATCGGGCTGCTGGACATCAAGGCGATTTTTGGTGAGACTGCCGTGCGCCGCAAAATGCGCCTGAAAATGATCGTGCATCTGGTGCGCCGCGAAACACTGGAGCGCGAATACGAACGCATTCCCTATGAACCTTTGAATCAAGAGGTGCTGGGCATCCCGGTGCGCAAGGTCATCATTCAGGTGGAGGCAGGCCGAAATATCGCCGTCTTGGTGGAGGCCGCTGTACGCAATGCCATTTTGCAGCTGCGCGGCATCGATACGTATCAGGAATTTGTCGAGCGACATCGCAAGGCGATGGAACAGGCCGACTAACCTGCTATTTTAAAAGTAGCGGCTTGCGCATGTAATCATGAGGCTGAAAGCCAATTTGGCACTAAAAATCAAGCGTGATGATGCCGTACTGGCGTGCCTTCCCGACCGGGGCATTTGTCTTTGGTGCAATTGGCGTAAATTGACAGTGAGTGGTCGGCAATGGCAAAACCCTTTGCTTTGGCCACCGCATGCTGGCGTTTTTCGATTTCGGCGTCGTGAAACTCTTCAACCTTGCCGCAGTCCAGACACACCAGATGGTCATGGTGCTGACCCTCGTTCAGCTCATAAACCGCTTTGCCTGATTCAAAATTGCTGCGATTGAGCAAACCCGCCTGCTCAAACTGGGTGAGCACCCGGTACACCGTAGCCAAACCAACATCAGAGCGGTCTTCCAGCAGCACCCGGAACACATCTTCAGCCGTCATGTGGCGCTGTTTGCCGGCTTGAAATATTTCAAGAATTTTTAAACGCGGCAAGGTCGCCTTAAGGCCTGTATTCTTCAGTTCGATGATGTTGCTCATGTGATTTCCCTGGCAAAAATTGGGCTGCGCAGTCTTGTCAGCTCGACCCCACTGCCAAACATACCCAGCCGCTACAATGTTTCATCATATCGCTACCGACTGCATCATGTCTGCAAAACTCTGCCTCAAGACCGCCCTCATTAACCGCTCAAGCCGGGCAGCCATAGCGTGTCTGGCCGCCGCAGGGCTGGCGGGATGCGGCACTTTTAGCGCCGGCTTCAATGCCAGCTCTGCCAATCCAGTCAACTGGATCACCCCTTACAAAGTGGACGTGATCCAGGGCAACTTTGTCTCCAAAGAGCAAGTTGAAACATTAACACGAGGCATGTCGCGGGCACAGGTCAAAGACGTATTGGGCACGCCGCTGATAGCCAGCCTGTTCCACGCAGACCGCTGGGACTACGTGTTTACCTTGAAGCGCCAAGGCGTCGAGCCACAGGCTTTTAAATATGCGGTATTTTTCAAAGGCGATCAGCTTGAGCGTTTTGAAGGCGACAGCATGCCAAGCGAAGCCGAGTTCATTGCGTCACTGGTCAATAGTCGCAAAATTAATAAAGTTCCGGTGCTGGAAGCCACGCAGGAACAGCTTAAAAGAGCAGAACGACCCTCAGCTGCTGCAAACAGTTCTGGCAACACAGCAACGGCTGCAGCCACGCCACCCACGGTTTACCCGCCGCTTGAAAGCGCCAAGCCTTGATGTCGGCACCCGTGCATGCCCTTGCCGTGGCAGGTGCCAGTGGCCGCATGGGCCATATGCTCATACAGGCCATTGCGCAAAGCGCTGATTGCAAACTCGGTGGCGCGCTGGACATGCCGGGTAGCCCGGGCATCGGTCTGGACGCAGCCAGCTTCACGGGCCAGCCCAGCGGCATACACATCCATGCTGATATTCGCGAAGGCCTGAAAAACGCCAGCGTGTTGATTGACTTTACCCGCCCTGAGGGCAGCATGGCGCATCTGGCTATCTGCCGCGAGATGGGCGTCAAGCTGGTGATTGGCACGACCGGTTTTTCAGACTCGCAAAAACTCGAGATTGCCGAAGCCGCAAAAACCATCGCCATCGTCATGGCGCCCAACATGAGCGTGGGTGTAAACGTCACGCTCAAGCTCCTTGAGATGGCGGCCAGATCGCTCAGCTCCGGTTACGACATTGAAATCATCGAAACGCATCATCGCCACAAGATCGATGCGCCGTCAGGTACAGCGCTCAAAATGGGCGAGGTCGTGGCGCAGGCTTTGGGGCGAGACTTAAAAGGCCATGCCGTGTTCGCCAGAGAAGGCATCACAGGCGCTCGTGACCCTTTGTCGATTGGCTTTTCTGCCATTCGCGGGGGCGACATTGTGGGCGACCACACCGTGATGTTTGCCGGTATTGGAGAACGCATTGAAATTACGCACAAATCATCGACGCGTGAAGGCTACGCCGAAGGCTCGCTGCGCGCGGCTCGGTTTTTGGCCGACAAGCCCAATGGTCTGTTTGATATGTTTGATGTGCTGAAATTGAATTGAGTCGGGCATGAATTTTTTGAGTCTGATCGCCCAGGGCGGCGCCGTCAGCGTGATGGTGGCGGTTGTTCTGCTGCTGATGTCCGTTGCCAGTTGGGTTGTGATTTTGTGGAAAGCCTGGCTGTTTAAACGCGCCGTTGGCGATGTAGCACGCAGCATTGCGGTGTTTTGGCAGTCGGCATCGGTGGCCGAGGCCACTGAAAAAGTCGCCGCGTTTGACCGCGAACAGCTCGTTTTGCCGTTGATTGCTGCCAGCAACATTGAAGCGGGCCACACGCTGGCCACGCGCGGTGACAAGTCCCAGCAATTAACCCGCGTGCTGCGCGATGCGCTGCACCAGGTGCTGCTCAAGCTGCAATACGGTCAGGTTTTGCTGGCTACTGTGGGTTCTACTGCGCCGTTTGTCGGTTTGCTCGGCACCGTTTGGGGCATTTATCAGGCGCTGATCGCCATCGCGTCGGCGGGGCAAATCACTATTGATAAAGTGTCCGGCCCGGTCGGAGAAGCACTCATCATGACGGCGGCTGGCCTGGCGGTGGCCATCCCGGCTGTACTGGCCTACAACATTTTTGGCCGCTACATCAACCGGATAGAAGCGGACCTCGAGGGCTTTGCGCGCGACCTGCGTGAGCTGTTAATTCAGGATACTGCCAGATGAGTTTTGGCCGTTTAGAGCGCTCCAAAGGCTCGGAGCCGATGAGCGAGATCAACGTCACGCCGATGGTCGATGTGATGCTGGTTCTGTTGGTGATCTTCATCCTTACTGCGCCTCTGATGGCCTCATCCATCAAGCTCGATTTGCCAAAAACCGATGCTGCCAAAACATCCGAAACCCCAAAGTTTGTCACGCTGGTAGTCGACAAAAACAGCCAGATTTTTTTAAACGACAAGCCCATTGCGCTGGACGCCCTGAAAGCCAGCTTGACGCAAACCGCCACTCAGAACCCTGACACCGAAGTGCAACTGCGCGCAGACGCTGCCGTGCCGTACGGCAAGATTGTTGAAGTCATGGGTGCAGCACAAAAAGCGGGTTTGAACCGCATCGGTTTTGTGGCGGATGTACCCGGCGCAGTACCAGGCCCCGCGTCCCCACTGCCGACTCGCTGAGCCGTCAAGGTCAGCACTAAAATCCGTTGTCCGCAGCAATTGGCTGCCTGGCATGCTTTAGCTGCCGCAACGGGCATTTCCGCCCCAGAACTATTTCCCATGCAAGCTACAGAACAAAACAAGCCGTACGACCACAAGCCTATTGAGGCCGCCGCCCAAACCCACTGGACGGCCAACAACGCCTACCGCGTTGAAAACCACGACAACCCCAACAAGCCGCTGGGCAAGTACTACGCGTGTTCCATGCTGCCTTACCCCAGCGGCAAGTTGCACATGGGTCATGTCCGCAACTACACCATCAACGACATGCTGACCCGCTACTTGCGCATGAAGGGCTACAACGTTCTCATGCCCATGGGCTGGGACGCCTTTGGTTTGCCGGCTGAAAACGCCGCCATGAAAAACAATGTGCCACCCGCCAAATGGACCTACGACAACATTGCCTACATGAAGCAGCAGATGCAGGCATTGGGCTTGGCCATCGACTGGTCTCGTGAAGTAGCCACCTGTGACGCAAGCTATTACAAGTGGAACCAGTGGCTGTTTTTGAAAATGTTAGAAAAAGGCATTGCCTACCGCAAGACGCAGGTGGTGAACTGGGACCCGATTGACCAGACGGTGCTGGCCAACGAACAGGTGATTGACGGCAAGGGCTGGCGTACCGGTGCGGTGGTTGAAAAACGCGAAATTCCGGGCTACTACCTGAAGATTACGGATTACGCCGAGGAGCTGCTGGGCCATGTCAAAGACGGCCTGCCCGGCTGGCCCGAGCGGGTCAAGCTGATGCAGGAAAACTGGATTGGCAAGAGCGAAGGCGTGCGCTTTGCTTTCACCCATGACATCAAAAATGCGGCGGGCCAATTGATTGGTGACGGCCGCATGTATGTCTTCACCACCCGTGCCGACACCATCATGGGCGTGACATTTTGCGCCGTGGCACCCGAGCACCCGCTGGCGTTGCACGCAGCACTCAACAACCCCAAGTTGGCTGCATTCATTGAAGACTGCAAATCTGGCGGTACCACAGAAGCCGAGCTGGCCACGCAGGAGAAAAAGGGTGAGCGCACAGGCTTGTACGTATTGCATCCGCTGACAGGCGAGCAGGTTGAAGTGTGGGTTGGCAATTACGTATTGATGAGTTACGGCGACGGCGCGGTCATGGGCGTACCCGCGCATGACGAGCGGGATTTTGAGTTTGCGAACAAATATGGTTTGGACATCAAGCAAGTGGTTTCACTCCCTCTCCCGCTGGGAGGGGGCAGGGGTGAGGTTGCGGCGGGTACGGGTACAGCCCTCACCCCAACCCTCTCCCAGGGGGAGAGGGGGCATGTCAAAGAGTTTTCAGCCCGTGTGTGGGCCGACTGGTACGGCGACAAACAGCAAGGCTTGACCATCAACTCCGGCAAATACGATGGCTTGGCTTTCAAACCCGCGGTTGATGCGGTTGCCGCCGACCTGATTGCCAAAGGACTGGGCGAGAAAAAAACCACCTGGCGTTTGCGTGACTGGGGCGTGAGCCGACAACGCTATTGGGGCACGCCAATCCCGATCATTCATTGCGCTGAACACGGCGCAGTGCCAGTGCCTGAAAAAGACCTGCCAGTAGTGCTGCCGCAGGACTGCGTGCCTGATGGCTCAGGCAATCCGCTGCTCAAGCACGAAGGATTCCACAAGGGTGTGGTGTGCCCGGTGTGCGGCAAGCCCGGCAGGCGCGAGACGGACACGATGGATACGTTTGTCGATAGCTCCTGGTATTTCATGCGGTATTGCGATGCGCAGGCGACCACCCGCGCGGGCGACCCTGTTAGTACCGACAACATGGTTGCCGAGGGTGCCAACTACTGGATGCCCATGGACCAGTACATCGGCGGCATTGAGCACGCGATTTTGCATTTACTTTACGCCCGCTTCTGGACCAAAGTCATGCGTGACATTGGCCTCGTCAAGGCCGATGAACCGTTTACCAAGCTGCTCACGCAAGGCATGGTGCTGAACCACATTTACTCACGCAAAACCGACAAGGGCGGCATTGACTACTTCTGGCCGAAAGAAGTCGATGACATTCACGACGCGGACGGCAAGGTGCGAACGGCCAGACGCAAGACTGACGGCCTGGTGGTGACCTACGAAGGCGTAGGCACAATGAGCAAGAGCAAAAACAACGGTGTTGATCCGCAAGACCTGATTGAAAAATACGGTGCAGACACCGCACGGCTGTACACCATGTTTACCGCCCCACCCGAGGCCACGCTGGAGTGGAACGACGCGGGAGTTGAAGGCAGCTACCGTTTCTTGCGGCGTGTGTGGGCCTTTGGTACGAAGCTGAACGCTACTGATTCAATAGCTGATTGCGCCCGTATTGATTGGGCTAAAGGCACTTTTGATAAAGAAATTAAAGCCTTGAGACTTGAAGTGCACACGGTTTTGAAGCAAGTTGATTACGACTACCAGCGCATGCAGTACAACACCGTGGTGTCGGGTTCAATGAAGCTTCTTAATGCTTTAGAGGACTTCAAGGCAGATGCGTCTGATGCATCAAACGCAGCGCTGCATGAAGGCTTCAATATTCTGCTGCGCTGCCTGTACCCCTGCGCGCCACACCTTACGCATGCGCTTTGGGTCAATTTAGGCTACGCCAAACAGCATGGCGATTTGCTGGATGCGCCCTGGCCGCAAGTCGACGCGGGTGCCTTGCAGCAAGATGAAATCGAGCTCATGCTGCAAATCAACGGCAAACTGCGCGGCTCGGTGACCGTTAGCGCCACTGCTGACAAGGCGACGATTGAAGCCGCAGCACTGGCCAGTGAAGCTTTTGTTAAGCAAGCTGCTGGTGCCGTACCCAAAAAGATCATCGTCGTGCCGGGCCGATTGATCAACATTGTTGTTTGAGCCGGACCACTAAAGGAAAACCATGCAACGCCGTTTTTGCCTTACCCTGCTAGCCGCCAGCCTGCCATTTGGCATGGCCGGCTGCGGTTTTGCCCTGCGCGGAACGCCCAAGTTCGCTTTCAAGTCGCTGTTTTCACCGTCTGCTGAAAACTCGCTGCTGGGGACAGAGCTCAAGCGTTCACTGGAAGCTGGCGGCAATGTGCGAGTGATCACCGACGCGCGGCAAATTAGCCAAGCCGATGTGATCCTGGATGTACTGCAAGAACAGCGTGAAAAAACCGTGGTCGCTGTAAATGCCTCAGGGCAGGTGCGTGAGTTTCAACTGCGCCTCCGCTTTCAGTTCAAACTGCGCAGCGCCAAAGGCAGCGACCTGATTGAACTGACCGAAATTGTGCAGCGGCGCGACATCAGTTTTAACGAATCTGCCGTGCTGGCCAAAGAGTCTGAGGAAGGCCTGCTGTACCGCGAAATGCAAAGCGACATCATTCAGCAAATCATGCGACGTCTGGCGGCTGTGACTTCTTTGTGACCAGACCGTCATGAACCTGGCACCCACTCAACTGCCTGAACACCTCAAGCGCGGCATCAAAAGCCTGTACACCCTGCATGGCGACGAACCACTGCTGGTGCAGGAGTTTGCTGACAGCTTGCGTGCCCACGCGCGTGGGCTGGGCTACACCGAGCGCACAGTGCACACAGTGGCAGGTGCGCATTTTGACTGGAGTGAGGTGCTGGCCAGCGGCGGCTCGCTCAGTTTGTTTGCCGACAAACAGATGGTTGAAATTCGCATCCCCAGCGGCAAGCCTGGCAAAGACGGCTCAACTGCGTTGCAGCAAATTGCCGAGCGGGCGCAAGGCGACGACTCCACCCTGACGCTGGTCATGCTGCCCAAACTCGACAGCATGACGAGCAAAGGCGCTTGGTTTTGCGCATTGGAGAGCTACGGCATCACCGTCAAGTTTGAGCCGATTGCACGTGGCATGCTGCCACAATGGATATCGCAGCGCTTGCAGGCCCAGGGCCAGCGCGTGGCAGCAGGTGAAGAAGGCCAGCGCACGCTGCAATTTTTCTCAGACCGGGTTGAAGGCAACATGCTGGCTGCGCATCAGGAAATTCAAAAACTCGGGTTGTTGTACGGCACGACGGACGGCGGCGTCCTGAGCTTTGAACAGGTCGAAAACGCCGTGCTGAATGTGGCGCGTTATGACGTTTTCAAGTTGTCTGAAGCCGTGCTGGGCGGCCAGACCGTGCGCGTGGCACGCATGCTCGACGGGCTGCAGGCCGAGGGTGAGTCTGAAGTGCTGGTGCATTGGGCCATCAGCGAAGACATTCGCAGCATGAAGCGCGTCAAGGATGCTATTCAAGCAGGCAGGCCCATGCCAATGGCTTTGCGGGAAAACCGCGTTTGGGGTATCAAAGAAAAGCTTTACGAACGTGTGCTGCCTGGCATCACAGACACCACGCTGGCCAACCTGTTGACCGCCGCACACAAAGTCGACGGCATTTGTAAAGGCTTAAAGCAGTCCGACTGGCCCGCAAGCAGCTGGCAGGCACTGCATCGGCTGGCTGGACTGGTGTGTGAGCAGTGCGCGGGAACGAACCGAAGGCCTGCTTAAGCTGCAACTGAAAAATCAACACCCCGGTACAAGTCCCGTACTGGCACGTTGATCTCACCACACGTCAAAATCAGTGAGTCGTCGATACCAAGCACCGTCATGCCCCACTGGCGCAAGTTGACGCGTTGATAAACCTCGATATAAGCCCGGTCTTGCGCCAGCAGCACGTATTCACGCAGGCTTTGCAGTTTTTGGTAAGCCGCCCATTTTTCGCGTCTGTCGGTCAGCTCAGTGCTGCGCGACAGCACTTCGGCAACCATGCAGGGGCTGGTCTTGAAATAGGCTTCGTTGTCGTTGGCATCGCAGACAAGCATGACATCAGGGTAGTAGAAGATGTTGCCAGAGTCCAAGCGCAGCTTCATGTCGCCTATAAACGGACGGCAACTCTGATCGGCGTTCGAGAGCAAACGCGCATACAGGTTTCCTGCCAAACGGTTGTGGTTTTCGCTCCCCCCCGCCATCCCATATACACCGCCATTGACGAACTCATGACGAATGTCGGCTAGCATCTCGCCAGACAAGTAGTCGTCTTCGCTCAATGGTTTCAACAGTGCTTGGGACATACAGACACTATAGCGCAGCCGCTTAAAAATGATTGGATGACCGATAAGAACATCACCGATCTCATGCAGGCCATAGGAAGCAAGACAAAAGCGGCTTCAACCTTGATAGCACGGGCGCAAGTAGCTACCAAAAATGAAGTACTTCTACACCTCATTGAAACTTAAAATTTTACGAATGGCTGCCTCACTTATCGGTCAGCTGCGCGTTAGACGTGGGACTCGACGAGCTTTTGTAGGACTTTACTTTCTGTAAGTCAGTCAGTCAGTTAAATTGATGTATCGAGAGTTTTTGGGTGGCTCCGATTTCGGCGATTCTGATTTGGTTTGACCTGCCGCCGACGGACTCGCACCTTCACAAGAAGACTTTGATGTAACCCTTTCGGTCTTCGGTGTGGGTTCGCGCCGTGCAGTTTTATTGGCCGCGAGGGGCGCTTGTGCAGTTGGGCTTTGTTTAAGTTCTTGAGTCTTTGGTGGCTCTGCTTGACGTGCGATGGGTGGCGTCGCTGGGATCGACCTCGATGTGCTTATTGCGTTCAAGGCAAACCACAGGCTCCCGAGGATGGTCGTAAATGTCATCAAAGCCGCAGTGATGACGACGCTGTTCGAGCTGGATTTTTTCGTTTGATCCGTACTGTCAATGGTGGCCACGCTTTGCGGGGCAACGCCAATCGCGCCCAAAATAAGCGCAACCAAATGCATCGCAGTAGGTACAAACGGCACCAAACTGAGTCCAGGAATCATGTCAAAGGTAGAGCGGTGCGTTAGTCATGCTGGCTCTAGCTCTTGTGTAAAGTCACAAGTTGATTCCTGAGAGTTTCCATGAGCCATCGCTCGTCTTCCTGAAGTGGTAAGACATATTAAATGTCTCGCCGTTGTCGGTCGCAAAGTTGACTGCGCGCACGCTTAGCGCATTCAAAGCCTGTAATGTCCATTTGTCGAGCGCTTTTACGTCCACGCACTGTGATTTGTCATGGCATTTAGTACGGTTGATTGGGATTGTCGTAAAAGTTGACATTTCCACCCCAGTCACTGCATGCACGTTTAAAAGACGCACGCTTTCCTGACTCTTCATGCACTGGTGAAAAGAAATCACTTTTTTAACGACGGGTAGCGCCGCATTCATGGCTTCCTCAGTTGCTTTGTCTGGAAGACTTGGCGGGTAGTTGTCAACTAGACCGTCGCTATATTTCCCGGATTGAGGTTGGGCGCAAGCAGCCCGCACTTAGCGTTATGCTGCGTATCGCCGAAGGACTTGATTACCCGTTGGTTGACTTCATGGGGCGAGTGCAGCAACGTTATTTGCTGGAAAAGGCTTTAGCAACCCCAAATCACTCAGTCCCTAACAGCTGAGGCTGGTTTGCAGTATCGCCGAGAGCTTGACGCGCCGCTGTGGGTGCGCATGAGGGAAAATATGGGCATGAATACGCCCGACCTCCAAAACGCACCGATCCAACACGTTGATGTTTCGCAACTTGTCCAGGCCATGGGACGCAAGGCAAAGGCCGCATCAACCCATTTAGCGCGAGCGCAAGCAGCTACTAAAACTGTAGCACTCACAAGCTTGGCGACCCTGCTCCGCCAAAACACGGCGCTGTTGCAACTGGCTAATGAGCAAGACCTGGCGCGCGCTGCCGCTACAGGCCTGGCTGGCCCGATGTTGGACCGGCTCAAATTAACGCCCAAAGACATAGAAACCGTCGCTACCGGCTGCGAACAATTGGCCGCCATGCCCGACGTGATTGGCGACATCATCGGCATGAAGCAGCAGCCCAGCGGCATTCGCGTGGGGCAAATGCGCGTGCCTATTGGTGTGTTTGGCATGATCTACGAAAGCCGCCCGAACGTGACGATCGAGGCTGCCAGCCTGGCTATCAAGAGCGGCAACGCCTGCATTCTGCGCGGCGGCTCGGAGGCCATTGAGTCGAACAAGGCCCTGGCCGCACTGGTGGCGCAGGCGTTGATCAGCGCAGGTTTGCCGGCGGATGCGGTGCAATTGGTCACCACCACCGACCGTGAGGCCGTCGGCCAACTGATCACCATGCCGACGTATGTTGACGTGATCATTCCGCGCGGCGGCAAGGGCTTGATCGAACGCATCAGCCGCGACGCCAAAGTGCCCGTCATCAAGCACCTGGACGGTAACTGCCACGTGTATGTTGACGACCCCTGCGACATCGCCATGGCCGTGCGCATTGCCGACAACGCCAAAACCCAGAAATACAGCCCGTGTAATGCCCTAGAGAGCTTGCTGGTGGCGCGTGGTGTCGCCGACGCGTTTTTACCCAAAATTGCAGCAATTTATGCTGAAAAAGGCGTTGAAATACGTGCAGATTTGGCTGCAGCCCAAATAATACGAGCGCAATCAGCTATTAAATTAATAGCAGTTAAAGAGGCGACCGAGCAGGACTGGTACGAGGAGTACCTGGCCCCCATCATCAGCATCAAAGTGGTGGAAGGCATTAGCGAAGCAATTGTCCACATCAACCAATACAGCAGCCACCACACCGACGCCATCATCACGACTAACCACGTCCACGCCCAAAAATTTCTGCGCGAAGTCGATTCAGCCAGCGTGATGGTCAACGCCAGTACCCGCTTTGCCGATGGCTTCGAGTTTGGCCTGGGCGCAGAAATAGGCATCAGCACAGACAAGTTTCACGCCCGTGGGCCGGTCGGAATTGAGGGGTTGACGTCGTTGAAGTATGTGGTGCTGGGGGATGGGGAAGTGCGGGTGTAGTAAATTGGTATGAACTGGCGCGGCAACTCTGGCAGGATACTGACCGCTGGCGTTCTATTTTTAAATACACTTCCACTATGAAAAAATACCTGATTGTCTGGTTGCTAGCCGGCCCTTTCAGCGCAGTAGCGCAAATTTTGCCCACGAGTCCCGCTGCGGACGACAAGTCAAAAACCGATGCCGTCATGCCAGCCGCCGTTAAAAAATGGACGTGTACCGCAGAAGGTTTGGCTGAGTTTCGCTACGACGGCAGCGACTGGGCGCATATTCGTCTGGCAGGTAGCCGGAAAACCTAGACGTGGGGCTAAATCTGCCTTGGCAAATTACGCCCCGCCAGCTGCGCGTGGATATCGGTAACAGAGATGAATGGCACTACAAGTCTGACAACGGCTACCGAGGCTTGATGTTCATTGGCTCAATGAATCACTCCAGAAAAATTTCTTCAGGATGAGTTTTTGAGTTCCTGTTTAGTCATACTTGTCATGTCGTTGTGCTTTTCCTTGCTGGTCTGAAATTCAAGCGCATCTTTTTGCAAAACAGCCGATCAAGTCAACCAGCTTGCCAAAATCGATGACCCTTGCAACCGAATGGCCAGCCCCAATATCAAGCACAACACCGAACAACCAAAAAAAGAAAGCGACCGCATGGTCCCGCACCTGATTACTGCCCTGACTGGCCCCATCAATGAGCTTGAGCAGCGCATTTTGGACTCCACGCCGGCCATTGAGCGCTGGTTTAGGCTGGAATGGATGGAGCACACGCCGCCTTTTTACTGCGCCGTTGATGTGCGCAATGCGGGTTTCAAGTTGGCGCCGGTTGATACCAATCTGTTTCCTGATGGCTGGAACAATCTGACGGCTGAGATGCTTCCGTTAGCGGTGCAGGCCGCCATGGCAGCCATTGAAAAGATCTGCCCTGAAGCCCGCAACCTGCTGGTGGTGCCTGAAAAAAATACTGACAACAGCTTTTACCTCGCCAACATCCTGCAACTCAAGCGGATTTTTCACCAAGCTGGGTTGAATGTGCGTTTTGGCTCGCTTGATGCGGCCATCAAAGCGCCGACCACGCTCAAACTGTCCACCGGCGAAACCATCACGCTAGAGCCGCTAAATCGTACTGAACGCCGCTTGGGCGTCAAAGACTTCGACCCTTGCACGGTGCTGCTGAACAACGATTTGGCGGCTGGTATTCCCGGCATGCTCGAAGACGTCAATGAACAGTACTTGTTGCCGCCGCTGCACGCCAGTGGGTCGGTACGCAGCAAGGCTAACCACTTCAGAGCCTATGAAGAAGTGTCCAAGCGCTTTGGCAAGCTGATTGGTGTCGACTCTTGGCTGATCAATCCGATGTTTGTCCATTGCGGCCCGGTCGATGTCGGTACCAGTGACGGCTTTGACGAGTTGAAAACCCAGGTTGACGGCCTGTTGATCAAAATCAAGCGCAAGTACAAGGAATACGGCATTCACGAAAAGCCATTCGTATTGGTTAAATGCAACAGTGGTAGTGGCGAGGGCACCTGCGGCATGGGCATCATGACGGTGCGTGACGTGAAAGACCTTGATGTGTGGGCTGAAAAAAACAAGGCCGACAAAACCAGGCCTGCCAGCCAGGTGATGGACATCATCATCCAGGAAGGCGTGCAAACCAATGAGCGCGTCAATGCCGCTGTGGCAGAACCGGTGGTGTACATGATGGACCGCTACGTGGTCGGCGGTTTTTACCGCATTCATGCTGACCGGGGCATTGATGAAAATTTGAATGCGCCGGGTGCCAGCTATGTACCACTAGCCTTTGCCGAGAGTGGGCGCTTGCCGCAGCCAGGCGAAAAGCCTGGCGCCAGCAGCCCAAACCGCTTTTACATGTATGGCGTGATTGCGCGGCTGGCCATGCTGGCGGCCAGCTATGAGCTGGAAGCCACTGACCCAGACGCCGAAATTTACGACTAAGCGACCAAGACGGCAAAACCAGGTGGGAACAGGCTGAAATGCGGTTTGGATTTGGTTTTCGGTGCATTTTGGGCCTGTACCGCAATGAACACGGGTACACAATGCTCCTCAAATCATAGTAATTTATCACCCTGAACTGACAGTTGTTGCACCGCAACAAAATCTGAATTAGTTGACAACGCGCTGTTGGCGCCTTTGAAAGCGCACGCAGCGGGTGCAAAATAGCGTTCCCCAAGCTACCCGTCCCGTTCTGAACAAAGACGGGAAGTTGTTGTGTCCAGTCAAAAATCATCCCTAGCCGCGCTCACGTTGGGCGCTATCGGCGTCGTTTACGGCGACATTGGCACCAGCGTGCTTTACGCCGTCAAAGAAGTTTTCAACCATGGTCATGTGGCTGTCACGCCTGAGAACGTTTATGGGTTGATGTCGATTTTCTTTTGGACCATGACGGTGATTGTGTCCATCAAGTACGTGGCGCTGGTTTTGCGGGCCGACAACAATGGTGAAGGCGGGCTGATTGCCATGCTGGCGCTGGCGTCCAACGCTGTCAAAGACAAACCCAGGCTGCGGCGGGTTTTATTGGTCATCGGCATTTTTGGCACCTCGCTGTTTTACGGTGATGGCGTCATAACCCCGGCTATTTCGGTGCTGTCTGCAGTTGAAGGGCTGGAGGTCGTGTCGCCCGCCTTTGCCAAAGGCGTCATACCCATCACGCTGGTGATTTTATTTGCGCTATTTGCGGTACAAAAAAAGGGCACGGCGGGGATTGGCAAGTTTTTTGGCCCGATCACGCTGATCTGGTTTTTGACCCTTGCGCTGCTCGGTGTGTCGCAAATTGTTCAGCATCCAGAAATTCTGCAGGCCATCAGCCCGCACTACGCTGTCGGTTTCATGTGGGCCAATCCGGGGACGACGTTCATTATTTTGGGTGCTGTGGTGCTGTGCGTGACAGGCGCCGAGGCGCTGTACGCCGACCTGGGCCACTTTGGCAAGCGCCCGATCCGCATTGCCTGGTTTACGGTGGTAATGCCTTGCCTGGTGCTGAATTATTTTGGTCAAGGCGCTTTGCTGCTTGAAAACCCGGCCGCCGTTAAAAACCCGTTTTACCTGATGGCGCCCGACTGGGCGCTGCTGCCACTGGTAGGCCTGGCCACCATGGCTACGGTAATTGCATCGCAAGCGCTGATTACCGGAGCTTTTAGCGTGACCAAGCAGGCCATTCAAATGGGTTACTTGCCGCGTCTGCGCATTTTGCACACCAGCGTGCGCGACACCGGGCAAATTTACATGCCGTTTATTAACTGGGGCCTGTTTGCCGTTATTGTGCTGGCTGTGGTCCTGTTTCGCTCGTCCAGTAATCTGGCAGCCGCTTACGGTATTGCGGTGTGTATGGACATGCTGATCACCACCATCTTGACGTTTTACGTGATCCGCTACGGCTGGAAGTACCCGCTCTGGCTGTGCCTGGCAGCCACCAGCGTGTTTTTTGTTGTGGACTTTGCCTTTCTGGCGTCGAACCTGATGAAGCTGTTTGCGGGTGGCTGGTTCCCGCTGGTCATCGGCGGCGTGGTGTTCACCTTGATGATGACCTGGAAGCAGGGTCGCCAGATTTTGAACGAGAAAATGCGCACTGACGCCATCGACCTGCCCAGCTTTTTGGATGCGGTGTTTGTCAGCCCGCCCGCACGGGTTGAAGGCACGGCGGTTTTTTTAACTGCCGAACCCGGCACGGTGCCCAACGCGCTGCTGCACAACCTCAAACACAACAAGGTTCTGCATGAGCAAAACCTGTTCGTCACCGTCCGTAACCACGAGGTGCCGTGGATCGGCATGAGCAAGCGGCTGGAGGTTGAGTCGCTGGGTCACGACTGCTGGCAAGTCATCGTCAACTACGGGTTTAAAAATGACCCCGACTTGCCGAAAGCCCTGCAGCAAATAAAAGGCCGCGGTTGTGATCTTGAAACCATGACCACCAGCTACTTTTTGTCGCGCGACCTGGTGGTGCCCACCATTGGCGGCGGCATGGCGGTATGGCGAGAAAAGCTGTTTGCCCAAATGCACCACAACGCCAGCGGTGCGGCAGACTTTTTGAACCTGCCTAATAATTCTGTCGTGGAACTGGGTAGCAAGATCGAGATATAAATATCGTTGCCTGTTTCGCACAACTCGCGCATGAAATTTTTTAACGATTTAAGCGCTGGCGCCTTTACTGCAGGCTTTGTCGCGGTGCTGGTGGGTTTCACCTCCTCGGTGGCCATCGTGTTTCAGGCAGCGCTGGCGTTTAACGCCACGCCTGCGCAAATTGCGTCGTGGATGTGGGCGCTTGGTATCGGTATGGGGTTGTGCACCGTGCTGCCGTCGCTTTATTACAAGAAACCGATCATGGTGGCCTGGTCTACGCCAGGTGCTGCGGTGCTGGCTACAGCAGGGATTGCAGGTGGTTTTAGTATGGCCGAGGCGGTCGGCGCATTCATGGTCAGCGCCGCGCTCATCACGCTGTGTGGGCTGACTGGCTGGTTTGGAAAGGTCATGAACCGCATCCCGGTGGCCATTGCATCTGCCCTGCTGGCAGGGGTGCTGGCACGCTTTGGCATACAAGGCTTTACAGCCGCGCAAACCGCCCTGCCCCTGGTATTGCTGATGCTGGTGGTTTATCTGGCTGGCAGGCGCTTTACGCCGCGCTATGCCGTGGTGGCCACACTGCTGGCGGGCATCGTTTATGCAGCGCTGCGGGGTGAGCTGGCCTGGTCGGCAGTCAGCCTGGCTTTGACCATGCCGATATTTGTGATGCCGCAGTTTTCATTCAATGCCATGGTGAGTCTGGCCATTCCGCTGTTTGTGGTGACGATGGCTTCGCAAAACCTGCCGGGCGTCGCGGCAATCCGGGCCACGGGGTACGAGGGCCAAATACCGGTATCCAAAGTCATCACGCTCACCGGCCTGGCAACGCTGGTACTTGCACCCTTTGGCGCGTTTGCACTTAACCTGAGTGCGATTACCGCCGCCATTGTGATGGGTAAAGAAGCCCATCCCGATCCGCAAAAGCGTTACACCGCAGCGGTCAGTTGTGGATTGATATATCTGGTGGTTGGCGCATTTGGCGCCGCTGTTACCAGCCTGCTGGCAGCTTTTCCCAAGGAGCTGGTGGCCGCGATTGCCGGGCTGGCGCTGCTGGGCACGATTGGTGCTGGTTTGGCGGCTGCGGTCAAAGACGAGTCGCACCGCGAGGCAGCACTAATTACTTTTTTGGTCACACTGTCAGGCGTGGTGATAGCCGGCATTGGCTCGGCCTTCTGGGGCGTGGTGGCCGGTGCGCTGGCGTTGTTTGTACAACAATACAGGCAAGCTAAAAATCAACCTTGAAAGTCCCCATGCAAATCCTTTTTGTTGCCGACCCGCTTGAGTCTTTCAAGATCTGCAAAGACACCACATTTGCCATGATGCGCGAGCTGCAAAAGCGCGGCCATACGCTAGCAGCGTGCGAAACCAAAGACATTCGCTGGCAGCAGGGCGAATGCGTGACGGGTTTTGTACGGGATATCAAACTGACTGGTGATGCAATTAACTGGTTCGAGGCTAAACAGTCCTACCCCAACGAGCGCCCGCAAGCGCTTAAAGATTTTGACGCGGTGGTGATGCGCAAAGACCCGCCATTTGACAGCGAATTTTTCTACAGCACGCACCTGCTGGAGCAAGCCGAGCGCGAAGGTGCCAAGGTGTTTAACAAGCCGCGCGCCCTGCGCGATCACCCTGAAAAGCTCGCCATTATGGAGTTCCCGCAGTTCATCGGGCCGACTCTGGTGACACGCGACGCGAGCGACATCAAGCGCTTTCATGCCGAGCACCAGGACATTATTTTGAAGCCGCTGGACGGCATGGGCGGCATGGGGATTTTTCGCGTCAAGGCCGACGGCCTGAACCTGGGCAGCATGATTGAAACGCTGAACAAAGACGGTGCGCAAAGCGTGATGGTGCAAAAGTTTTTGCCTGAAATCGTCAAAGGCGACAAACGCATTTTGGTGATTGGCGGCCAGCCGGTGCCCTTCAGTCTGGCGCGTATTCCCCAAGGCACGGAAGTACGTGGCAACCTGGCCGTCGGCGGCAAAGGCGTGGCGCAACCCCTGTCACAGCGTGACCTTGAAATTGCTCATGCGATTGGCCCGGTGCTGGCTGCGCGCGGGTTGTTGCTGGCAGGCATCGATGTGATTGGCGACTGCGTGACCGAGATCAACGTGACCAGCCCGACCTGCTTTCAGGAAATTTTTGACCAGACCGATTTTGACGTGGCGGCTATGTTTGCGGATGCGCTGGAAGCGGCTTTGGCCGCCGTTTAAGCCTCTTGGCTGTCATTGCGGGTTGATCCGGAATCCATCCCCAGCCATTTAATTTGCTACGCTATTGGTAGCTGCTTGCGCTTGCTGCACATTGGCAGGGAGCTGATTCGATGCATAAACCTGCTTTGCTGAAGGCTATAACAAGCATGCTGCGCGTGACCACCGATTTGGGGTCGTGGAAGCCATGCGCAATTTATAAAAAGCCGTTCGGACTGTTCAAGTTTAGACAAACGGGTTGTGTATGCGCATACCGCTAATGACTTCACCCGTATTCAAGTCTTCGCTCAGGAGCACGCTGCAACCTGCCGTCTCTGCACTCGCCATTATGAGAGCATCGTAGAACGACACACTGCGGGTTTGATGCAAGTCCAGGCCAGCGCGAATGATGGCGGGAGTGACTTGAACGATTTCAAACTGCTCATATAGATCAAGCTGCGCGCGGATGTACCCAGCCGGAAGCTTTAATTTTTTAAGCGCAACATTGCAATATTCTTGCAAAACCTGAGTAGACAGCACACCTGCAGCAGTTTCATAAAGCTGCTTGAGCAAGGCAAGTGCGACTTGCTGTTTTGCGGGTTCGTCGCTAGCCTCGGCGTAAACGAGGATGTTGGTGTCTATGAAGCTGCGGGTCGCCATACATCAGCGTTCGTTGGCTTCATCGCGGTTAAAACGCCAACCGCCGAGCTGGGCCGAAGACTGAAGGCAACGCGCCTCAAACTCAGCCCACTGCTGACCCCGCCGCGTGCTGCCTGCCAATTGCTCCAGGTAGTCACGCACTGCCTGGTTGAGGCTTTTACCCATTTTTTGCGCAGCCTCACGGGCACGCTGGGCTACTTGTTCATCGACTGAAAGGGTTATGTTCATGACACTGCTCCAGTGAGTAATTGCACATATTATGTGCGCACCATTTATTTAGTCAAGAGCAGCCAAATGTAAAGATTGCTGGTACTGCCGTGCTGTTGGCCGGTGTGGGTGTGGTGGCCATGCTCGTCGATGCGCTGAAGGCCGCTCCAGCCGCCGCCCAAGTCCCAGGTCTGTCATTGCGGGCTTGACCCGGAATCCATCGCCTGCAGCTTGAGCTGCTGCTTGCGCGGGGCTGCGTGGCCGTGTCTTTGCAAGATGGGAGAAATCGGCGTTGCTATTTAATTAGGAGCATATTGAGCTTATTTTGATTGGTCTAGCGGCTTGTTTGATAGTCAGCTGTTGCAGCTTTGCAAGATCTGACCCTCTGGGGGTTTTTCTTGCAGTCTGATAATAAAAGACTTGACCCCTTGTTTTCTTTGACCCCTTGTTTTCTTGCAGTCTGATAATAAAAGACTTGACCCCTTGTTTTCGCTTGACGGTCGCCAAGGTACTGGCCTATGCGGGCAACGTCAGTCGATTCGATAGCGCCAAGGCGCTCAGTGCATTTGCTGGTGTGTGCCCACAGCAGCGCCAATCGGGCACCAGCATCAAAGGCCGCAGTGTGGTCAGCAAACGGGGACACGCTGACTTGCGCAAAGCGTTGTACATGCCTGGGATGGTGGCGATCCGCTTCAACCCGTTGATCAAAGACATGGCCGAGCGCTTGAAAGCAAAAGGCATGGTGCCCAAAGCCATCATCTCAGCGGCAATGCATAAGTTGATTCACCTGATTTACGGG
>JAYURC010000049.1:0-26562 GCA_043756405.1 Polaromonas sp. | reverse complement strand
AGCAGTCGGTGTCGAAACGCTTGGGAATCGTGCCCGGCAAATAATCTCTAATTCCATTTCCAGATCATTCGTGCATGCAAAGGCGAAGCGACGACAGTACCAACGTACGGCTAGCGAAGCCGACAAACTGCACGGATGATATGAAAATGGAATAAGGACCTGTAGCCATGAAGAAGACCGGCATCATAAATCGTTGGGACACCACCAAAGGCTTTGGCTTTATACGCAGCCCGGAGGTATCGGCTGATATTTTTTTTCATATCGATGTGTTTAATTCAATTGCAAATGCGGTGCCACATGCAGGTATGCCGGTTTCTTTTGAAGAAATACACGTTGGCGGAAAAGGCCCTAAAGCTACCTATGTCTGCCCCCTTAAGGATGAGAGCTCTGCAAGAAAGTCGTTTTTGGCTGAACGTCAACCACCGGCCCGTACCGCACACACTTCACATCAGGACCATGTGAGGACACGGCAAATCGACAAAAACCGCTCCCCGGCACGGACTCGCACCAGCCAAAATGCACCTCAACGGCTATCAATCTATCTTGTCGCACTGACGCTTTGGGTTGGGCTGATCAGTTTTGGAATTTTCTCTCAACGACTGGTTATTGCCTTGCTGGCTGCGTTAGCCATGCTGAATATCGCAACGATATTCGCCTACGCGTTTGACAAAAACGCGGCTGAGCGCGGCTGGTGGCGCACCAAGGAAGACACGCTTCACTTGCTTGCGCTTGCAGGTGGTTGGCCTGCTGCATGGTTGGCCCAACAACTGATGCGCCATAAAACCAACAAGCAATCGTTTCAATCAGCTTATTGGTGGACGGTCTGGCTAAACTGCGCTGGTTTGGCAGTTTGGATTGTCTGGCTTCACGGGAAAGTCAGCGTATTTTCTGCCCCAAGCTTTTAACGATAGGTTTGCCTGACCCGTTATCCCGCGGCGGAAGACCCGTGTGCTGGGTCAGGATGCGGCCCTTTACTGGTGATGCAACTGCAGTCGTTTTGGAAGCTGCGGTTGAATTTTTGCGCCGTGCGCTCTGGTAATTGCCATCCGTCAATGGCTGAAATGTCGGAATTAAATGGTGCTTGCCATTGCCAATCAGATCTGCACGACCCATGGTCTTTAAGGCTTCACGCAAGAGTGGCCAGTTGTTGGGGTCGTGATAACGCAAGAACGCCTTGTGCAGGCGACGCCGCTTTTCGCCGCGCACGATGTCTACCGTTTCGCTGTCACGCGTGATTTTGCGCAGCGGGTTTTTGTTGGTGTGGTACATCGCGGTGGCGGTGGCCATGGGCGATGGGTAAAAGGTTTGTACCTGGTCGGCTCTGAAGCCGCTTTTCTTGAGCCACTGCGCCAGGTGCATCATGTCTTCATCGCTGGTGCCCGGGTGGGCGGCGATGAAATAGGGAATTAAAAACTGCTTTTTACCGGCTTCCAGACTGTACTTTTCAAACAACTGCTTGAACTTGTCATAGCTGCCGATGCCAGGCTTCATCATCTTGGTCAGTGGCCCCTGTTCGGTGTGCTCGGGCGCAATTTTCAGGTAACCGCCGACGTGGTGGCTGACGAGCTCTTTGACGTACTCTGGGCTTTCAACGGCCAGGTCGTACCGCACGCCGGAGCTGATCAAAATCTTTTTCACACCCTTTAGTGCCCGCGCGCGGCGGTACATCTTGATCAGCGGATTGTGGTCGGTGTTCAGGTTCTGGCAAATGCCGGGGTACACGCAGCTTGGCTTGCGACAGGCAGCTTCAATTTCTGGCGATTTGCAGCCAATGCGGTACATATTGGCCGTCGGGCCGCCGAGGTCTGAGATGGTGCCGGTGAAGCTTTTCACCGAATCCCGAATCGCTTCAATCTCACGAATCACCGAGTCTTCAGACCGGCTTTGGATAATGCGGCCTTCATGTTCTGTGATAGAGCAGAACGTGCAACCACCAAAGCAGCCGCGCATGATGTTGACGCTAAAGCGAATCATCTCCCACGCCGGGATTTTGGTGGCGTGGTCGTGTGAACCGTTTTCGTCCGCATAGCTCGGGTGCGGGCTGCGTGCGTACGGCAAGTCAAACACGTAGTCCATCTCGGCGGTGGTCAGCGGTATCGGCGGTGGCGTGATCCACACGTCACGCGCTGTTGCGCCTTCACCATGCGCCTGTACCAGCGCGCGCGCATTACCGGGGTTGGTTTCCAGGTGCAGTACGCGGTTGGCATGGGCGTATAGCACGGCGTCGCTTTTAACTTGCTCATAAGACGGCAGGCGGATGACTGAGCGGTCACGCGGCGGGACTTTGATTTTGCCTTGCGCAGTTTGCAAGGTGGACGGCAAATTGGGGTTGGCGACAAACGTGAGCGGCTTGATGGCTGGGTTGATCTTCGATGTTGCAGTGACAGAAGCGGTCAACTTAGCCGTCGACGTAGCAGCCTCGGCTACCACTTTGGCCTCATCATCACGCGCACAACTTGCTCCCAGCTCTTTGGCGGCATCAGCCACCATGAGATACGGGTTGACATGCGCCTCTACCCTGCCCGGTGCATCGACGCTGGTGGAGTCAATCTCAAACCAGCCCTGCGCCGTTTCGTCGCCCGAGCGGCGGATAAACGCGGTACCGCGAATGTCGGTCATCGTGGCGACCGTCTCTTTGGCAGCCAGGCGATGGGCAATTTCAACAATGGCGCGCTCAGCGTTGCCGTACAGCAGCAAATCACATTTGGCGTCCACCACCACTGAACGGCGAACCTTGTCTGACCAGTAGTCGTAATGGGCAATGCGGCGCAAACTGCCTTCAATGCCGCCCAAAATGATGGGCACATCTTTAAATGCTTCCCGCGCACGCTGGCAGTACACCAGGGCTGCGCGGTCCGGCCGCTTGCCGCCAATGTCGCCCGGTGTGTAGGCGTCATCAGAGCGAATTTTGTGGTCAGCCGTGTAGCGGTTGATCATGCTGTCCATGTTGCCCGCAGTCACGCCCCAAAACAGATTGGGCCTGCCCAGTACCTTGAAGGGCTCAGCGCTTTGCCAATCCGGCTGCGCAATAATGCCGACCCTGAAGCCCTGCGCCTCCAGCATGCGGCCAATCACGGCCATGCCAAAGCTCGGGTGGTCAACATAAGCGTCGCCCGTCACGATGATGATGTCGCAACTGTCCCAGCCGAGCGCATCCATCTCTGCCCGACTGGTTGGCAAGAATTTGGCTGTGCCAAATCGCGCCGCCCAGTATTTGCGGTAACTGGTCAACGGCTTGGCGGCGCGGTTGAAGAAGGAGACGTCGACAGGGGCGTTCATGCAGCGGCTTAAAACTTGGGTTAAGTTGGTTAGGTTGGTTGACTTTGGAGAAGTCGCGATTTTAAGGTTTTAAAGCACTTTTGATCATGCCAGCGGCTCAATGACATTGAAAAGCGCTACCCAACAAGGAAAAAGGCCTGATTTGAGCATCAAATCAGGCCTTAGCGCAACAAATACATGCGCAATAAGCTATTAAATTAATAGCGATCAATCAGCCATCAGTTCCGCACTGTCATCTGCCCACGCAGCTCACCGCCTGGGTTAGCGGCAGTGTGAATGTTGGCGTACCAGCGGCCAGCCAGCAGGTCAGCGGCCTGGGCAGCAGTCAATGTGGCGCTGCCTTGCATGCCGTTGGTGATGGGATTGGCCCAGCCCAGCACCACTCCTGCATTGGCACCCACAAGCGCGGGGCCGTGAAAGTGACCCGCCGTGGCGTTACCGGTCAAACCGCTGTAGCTCACCTTCCAGCGCAGCTGCATGGTGTCTTTGTTAAACGATGCGTCAACCGAACCGCCGCCGCTGGTAGCGACAGGAGGCACTTCATTGGCGCCGCGAAGCTGGGTAGACAGCGCCACCATATTGGCGGGCTGCATCATCGTGCCGCAACCAGACAGGGTGGCGGTGAGGGCGGCTGTGGCCAAAGCAGCCAAGGTCATACGGTTGATGGTTCGGCGTGTTGACATGATGTTTCCTGATGTTTAAATTGGCGATAAAAAAAAGGGGCAACATTCACTATGCTGCCCCCCGGCTGGCAGCCGTCGGGCTGCCAGATTGCTGAGCCTCGAGCGCCAGCAAATAAAACAGGAAATCTTAAAAAAATGCGAAACGTATCAGTTAGCGGTTGTTTTGTGCATGTCGCGCATGTCACGTATCTGGTCATGGTTTCTTTGCGTACCTTGCGCCTGACGCTCAACCGCTGCTTTGGCACGCATGGGCAAGTCTTGCTTCAACGCTTTACGATATTGGCCCAAGGCCACGTCTTCTGCGCGTTCGCATTCTTCCAGCATGTTGATGTCGCTGAAGCCAGCCAATGTGCCTTTAACGGAAACCCAGCCCCGATGCATGGCACCGCTGACACTGCCGCCTTCATCGGGCTCGCCGCCCATTTCAATGATCAATTCCTGCAGCTCGGCAGCAGCTGATCGGCAATCCTGAGCACGCTGTAAAAATACCGTTTTGACCATCTGGGTTTTGGTGTGCTCCGCACTCTCGGTAAAACCAAATTCACCATCGCGGCAAATTTCAAGCAGATTGTTCAGCGTGTCAATAGCGTCGTCGTTGATGTCTTCCGGATCACGTTCACCCGAGAAAACGTTTGACGCGGAGTCCAGTGCGCTGGCGGGTGTGCCGCCGGTCAGCACGGCGTTTTGACGCAAACCACCGTAAGTTGAACTCAGATCGTTGTCTGTTGTCATGATGAAAGCCTTTCGGTAAAAAAGCAATCGTCGCGCAACGATTGACCAACAGCGGTCAGGCAAACGCGTGGAGATTTGTAGGAGGGTGCCGCTGGGCTGCAGATAGTCCCTTCCTGCAGCCGAGACTCTCCTGCTGCAAGAGTTATTCATGATCCCGTTCGCCTTGAGCTTGTCGAAGCCTTTCGACAAGCTCAAGGCGAACGGTTTTAGATTCTGCAATAAATCGTGCCGGATCAATGGCATGGCTGTAATTTTGCATTTCAAGTTCAAGTTCAAGTTTAAGTTTGTCAGGTTGTTAGCAGCTGACTAACGAGCAATAAAGAAGAAATAAAGCCTGGCTTGCGTTGCAAGGCAAAATTACGCGCTGGAAAACTGGACAAAAAATCACCATGCAAGAAAAATCTCACAGTCTGGCGGGCGTCATGGGCTGGCCCGTGGCGCATTCACGCTCACCCCTGATTCATAACTACTGGCTGAAAAAATATGGCCTGGTCGGCAGCTATGTGCAACTGGCTGTCCAGCCGGGTCAACTCGCCATAGCTTTGCCGGGCTTGGCCGCACTGGGATTTAAGGGCTGCAATGTCACGATTCCGCACAAGGTAGACGCGTTAAAGCTGGTACACGTTGTAGACGCAAATGCCAGGCGGGCAGGCGCTGTCAACACGGTGGTGGTTCAGCCCGATGGCTCGCTCAAGGGCATGAACACCGATGGCTTTGGCTACATTCAAAGCCTGCTGGACGCGCACCCCGGATGGCGTGCAGACACCGGCCCAGTGGTGGTGCTAGGCGCTGGCGGTGCTGCGCGTGCCGTGGTACTGGCTCTCGCAGACCACGGTGCCAAAGAAATTCGGCTGATCAACCGCACGCCTGACAAAGCCGAGGCCATGGCATTTGAGTTCGGCACCCCTGTCAAAGCCGTGCCATGGGCCCAGCGCCACGCAGCACTTGGCGGCGCGGCACTGCTTGTTAACACCACCAGCCAGGGCATGCACGGCTGCCCGGCGCTTAGCATTGACTTGTCAGCCCTGCCCACGCATGCACTGGTGTCAGACATCATTTACGCCCCGCTTGAAACACCGTTGTTGTTGGCCGCCAAAGCTCGCGGCAACCCCACCGTGGGCGGCCTGGGCATGCTGCTAAACCAGGCACGACCAGCGTTTGAGGCCTGGTTTGGTGTGTTACCCGACGTGACACCCGAGCTGCGGCGGCTGGTAGGCTTAACATACTGCAGCTAAATTGATAACGCGCTGAACACGCTAACAACTAAAAGGAATTTCATCATGGGCGCGCAATGGAAAGAAAAAGGTAAAGAGCTGGCCGCCAACGCCAGAGGCCGGGTTTTTGGCAAGCTGGCCAAAGAAATCATGGTGGCGGCGCGCGGCGGGGCAGACCCTGCTGGTAACGCACGGTTGCGGCTGCTGGTAGAGCAAGCCCGCAAAGTAAGCATGCCTAAAGACACGCTGGACCGGGCGATTAAAAAAGGCTCTGGCACTGGTACCGAGGCGGTGCATTTCGAGCATGTGATTTATGAAGGTTTTGCCCCGCACCGCGTGCCTTTGATGGTGGAATGCCTGACCGACAACCACAACCGCACGGCGTCTGAAGTCCGGGTGCTGTTTCGCAAAGGGCAGTTGGGCACGTCGGGTTCGGTGTCATGGGACTTTGACCATGTGGGCATGATTGAAGCGGAGCCCACCACACCGGGTGCAGACTTTGAGACCGCTGCCATTGAAGCTGGCGCACAAGACTTTGAGCCGGGCGAGGAAGTTGGGCACACGCTGTTTTTGACTGACCCCGCCGACCTTGATCTGGTCAGCCGCGCCCTGCCCGCTCAGGGCTTTACCGTGCTGTCAGCCAAGCTGGGTTACAAAGCCAAAAACCCGGTCGACCCTGCAACTTTAAGCGCTGTTGAAATGAATGAAGTTGAAGCCTTTTTGGCTGCGATCGATGCGAACGACGATGTGCAAAATGTGTACGCGGGTCTGGCTGGTTAAGTGCCATCTTTTTTTAAGCAAATCACCATGATTTTGAAAAATTTATTTTTACCGTTGCTGCTGGGTGCTTGCAGTTTTGGCGTGGGCTCGAATTCTTGGGCCGAGGCAGAGCTTGCCACCATCCCCAGCCTGAACGTGCCGCGCTATATGGGTACCTGGTATGAAGTGGCCAAGTACCCCAACCGTTTTCAAAAAAACTGCGCCAGCAACACGTCAGCGGTGTATGAAGCACAACCCAACGGCACCCTGAGCGTCACCAACCGCTGCGTGCAAGCAGATGGCAAGGTTAAAGAAGCTGCGGGCGAAGCACGTCAGATCGGTAACGCCACATCACCCAAGCTGGAAGTGCGTTTTGCCCCTGCCTGGCTGTCTTTCTTGCCCTTTGTATGGGGCAACTATTGGGTGATTGACCTGGACGCCGACTACCAGCTGGCAGCAGTCAGTGAGCCAAGCCGGGAGTTTTTGTGGATACTTTCGCGTACCGCTACACCGAATGAGCTGGCCTACAACCAGCTGCTGGAGCGCCTTGCCAAAAAGGGGTTTGATTTGAAGAGGATTGAAGTTTCGCGTCAAACCAAACCTTAAATTTTTTAAACTGCCCCTATGAGATTCCACAAACCAACCCACCAAGAACGCCTGTTAAAGCGTACCTTAACCTTGCTGGGCATCACTTTTTTATTGGCTCTAACCACCATGCCAGCCCAAGCCATTGAAGAGCCCGACTACACCGTGGTGCAAAAAACCGAGGTGTTTGAGGTGCGGCAATATGCGCCGTATCTGGTGGCTGAAGTGCTGGTACACGGCCCTGCCAGTGACGCTGGCAATCAGGGTTTCAGCCTGTTGGGCGGCTATATTTTTGGCAAAAACAAAGGCGAGCGTAAGCTGGAGATGACAGCACCCGTGACGCAAACGCCGGTTGAGCCGCCTGCCCCTGTCAAGCTTGAAATGACCGCGCCTGTTACCCAAGCCGCCGCCCCAGGCGGGTTTTTAGTGCAGTTTGTCATGCCCAAAGGTTACACGCTGGCCACGCTGCCGGAGCCGCTGGACGCCAGAGTCAAGCTGCGTGAAGTGCCAGGCAATCGCGTGGCGGCCATTCGCTTTTCAGGTAGCTGGTCACAAACCTTGTATGAAGAAAAGCTGCAAGCCCTGCGCAACGCCGTGGCTGCGGCTGGGTTGGCGACGGTGGGTGAGCCCGTATCGTCGCGCTACAACAGCCCGTTTTCATTGCCGTTTTTGCGCCGCAATGAGATTTGGTTGAATCTGGTTTAACCCGATGACAGCCTTATTTGGTCTTCTCACAGCTCTTTTCTAAAATTGTAGTGGTCAAGTAGTTTCGGACAGTTTGATGGTTTTTTTGATGTCGATGCACGCTCAAAAAGCGTTGGGTGACATGTTGCCCAGTTTTGAGTGCAGCCGGATGCTGTTGTAAAAGCCAACAATGCAGTCAGCTCAGAGCCGATATCAGCCAAGGGCAGAAACAGGCTTTGAATGTGCCTACAGGCAACGAAATCAAGTGCCCATAGCCCAACCTCACGTGCCGGAGGCGACTCGGCCTGATCGAACTCCGGTCGTTCGGGTAACAGCTCCGACTGCTGCCTCATTTCTGCAGCCGACGGAAGTAGCGTTCAGTAAGCCTGGGCTTCACCCTGAAACAAGTGTGTTCAGGCCGTCAGCAGCATGCCCTTGGTTTCAATGAACGCGACGACTTCCGCCAGGCCGGTGTTGGTTTTGAGGTTGGTCATGACAAAAGGCTTCAGGCCTTTGGTCGTGGTGCGCATGCGAATGGTGTCGAGCTCCATCACCTTCAAGTCAGCGCCAACGTAGGGCGCAAGGTCGGTTTTGTTGATAACGAAGAGGTCACTTTTGGTAATGCCTGGGCCGCCCTTGCGCGGGATTTTTTCACCTGCGGCCACGTCAATCACGTAAATTGTCAGATCGCTTAGTTCGGGGCTGAAGGTAGCCGCCAGATTGTCACCCCCCGACTCGACAAACACCACGTCAGCGTTGGGAAAGTCGACCAGCATGCGGTCAATTGCCTCCAGGTTGATGGAGGCGTCTTCGCGTATGGCGGTGTGCGGGCAGCCGCCAGTCTCGACACCCATGATGCGTTCTGCATCAAGCGCGCCACTGTCGGTAAGGATGCGCTGGTCTTCCTTGGTGTAAATATCGTTGGTGATGGCCACCAGGTCGTATTTGCCCTTCATGGCCTTGCAGAGCATTTCCAGCAGAGTGGTTTTGCCGGAGCCAACGGGGCCGCCTATACCTACGCGCAGCGGTGGCAATTTTTTGGTTCTATTGGCAATTTGGTGCATGGTCATGATCTGAACAGTCTTGAATATTGGGTTTCGTGTTGGGAGGAAAGAATCGCCAGCATCGGTGAAAACGCCTGACGCTCGCCCCTTGGCAACTGCATGGCCGCCTCTACTGCAGCAGAAATACTTCGGCCCAGTCGAGCAAGTATGCGTTGGCCCGAGCTTTGCCCGAGCGGCACCGATTTAAGGGCAGCTTGCACCATGTTTTCAGCCCAGCCAAAAGCGTAGGCCAGCAGGCAGTCGCGTACGCCAGCCTGCGTTTGCGACGCCGCCAATGCAAAGGCGACCGGGTAGGTCGGTGGCAGGTCGGTGCAGGCCTGAAGGTGTTGCGGGTTGGCACCCTCGTGGTTGTGTAGCCACGCCAGCAGCGAGCGCCCCATTTGTTCGGTTTGCGCGCGCAGCTCACTGGTTTCACGGGTTTGCAGCACCCAGTCGTTAAGCTGCCGGATGCAGACAAAGTCTTCGCCGCGCCAGGCTGGAATGGCTTGGGCAATCACCGCCAGATCTGAGCGTGCAAGTGTCAGGTGAAGCTGGTCTTCAAGCCAGTCGCTGACCGTACTTTCGGTCGTTACGCCGGCACGTTCTACCGCTATCTCCAGCCCCTCAGAGTATGAAAACCCTCCCACAGGCAGGGCGGGTGAGGCCAGCCAGATCAACTGGATCAGGCTGGATGCGGAAAGCGCCTCGACGGACTGGGCCAGCATGTTTTTTGCAGTACTAGTGACCATGCGGCTTGTGTTTATGAATCTGAATAGCCACGGGCTTGATCTCTTTGACGTGGTCATGGCCATCATCATGGCCATCATCATGGTCGTGGCCATGGCTACAGTCCGGGCCGTGAACATGCACCGTCTTTGCTGCTGGCGCAGGTACGGCCGCGGGCGCATCCTCATGGAGGTGCGCATGGCCGTGCGAATGCCCACCCGTGCTGTACGCGCCACCCTCGGGTTCAAAGGCCTCCGGTACTTCATGAACGATCAAATGCATGGCGCGCAACATGTCGGCCAGTACGTGGTCTGGCTCGATTTTCAGGTGGTCGGGTTTGAGCTCAATCGGCACATGGCGGTTACCCAGGTGATAGGCGGCACGCGTCAGGTCAAACGCTGTGCCGTGCGATGCACAGGCCGTGATGCGCAACACAGCCTGCTGTGCCGCCAGCACCTTGACCATGGAGCCGTCTTCAGCCACCAGCACATCACCACCGCGCACCAGGGTGCCGCGCGGCAAAAACACGCCCAGCTGGCGACCGAGTGAATCAGCGCAGTCAAAGCGGCTTTTCTGGCGAACGTCCCAGGCGAGTTCAACGGTTGAAGCGCGTTTGACGAGAACGGGCGCCAGGCCTGCACCCTGCGAAATGACTTTGGAAATTTGAAGCATTCATTCTTTCAAAACAAAACTTAAAACAGGAAATAACGCTGCGCCAGCGGCAAGCTGGTCGCTGGCTCGCAGGTCAGCAACTGCCCGTCAGCCCGTACCGCATAGGTCTGCGGATCAATCTCCATTTTGGGCAGATAGCTGTTGTGAACCATGTGCTGCTTGCGCACGTCGCGTATATTTTTGACAGCGACCAGATTTTTACTGAGGCCGAACCTGTCTTTGATGCCCGCCGCCAACCCGGCTTGCGAAACAAAAGTGAACGAACCCTTGGCAATCGCGCCGCCAAACGCACCAAACATGGGACGGTAATGTACGGGTTGCGGCGTCGGGATGGATGCATTCGGGTCGCCCATCGCGGCCATGGCAATGAGGCCACCTTTGATGATGGCCAAGGGCTTAACGCCGAAAAAAGCTGGCTTCCAGATGACAAGATCAGCCCATTTGCCGACCTCAATCGAGCCAACTTCATGCGAAATGCCGTGGGCAATCGCCGGGTTGATGGTGTATTTGCTGATGTAGCGTTTGACGCGAAAGTTGTCGTTGCGCGAATCCGACTGTCCTGAGTCAGTTGAAGGGCCAGACAGATGCCCGCGCTGCTGCTTCATCTTGTGCGCCGTTTGCCAGGTGCGCATGATGACCTCGCCAACGCGGCCCATGGCCTGGCTGTCGCTGCTCATCATGCTGATAGCGCCCAGATCGTGCAGCACGTCTTCAGCGGCAATGGTTTCCTTGCGGATGCGGCTTTCAGCAAAGGCCAGGTCTTCGGCAATGGATGCATCCAGGTGATGGCAGACCATCAGCATGTCAACATGCTCGTCCAGCGTGTTGACGGTGTAGGGCATGGTCGGGTTGGTGGAGCTGGGCAAAAAGTTGGCCTCCCCCACCACTTTCAAAATATCGGGTGCATGGCCGCCGCCGGCGCCTTCGGTATGAAATGCGCAAAGGCCTCTGCCTTGGGTCGCCGCGATCGTGTTCTCAACAAAACCTGATTCATTGAGCGTGTCGCTGTGTATGGCGACCTGCGTGTCAGTCTTTTCGGCCACATCCAGGCAATTGCTGATGGCTGCGGGTGTGGTGCCCCAGTCTTCGTGCAGCTTCAGCCCGATGACGCCCGCATTGATTTGCTCGTGCAGCGCAGCAGGCAGGGCGCTATTGCCCTTGCCCAGAAAACCCAGATTCATTGGAAAGCCGTCTGCCGCCTGCAGCATGCGTTCGATATTCCACGGCCCAGGCGTGCAGGTAGTCGCAAAAGTGCCCGTGGCCGGGCCGGTGCCGCCACCCAGCATGGTGGTGATACCGGCGGCCAGCGCTTCTTCGATCTGCTGTGGGCAAATAAAGTGAATGTGCGAGTCAATGCCGCCCGCGGTCACGATCATGCCCTCGCAACTAATGACTTCTGTACCGGGGCCGATGATGATGTCCACACCAGGTTGAACATCGGGGTTACCCGCCTTGCCAATCCCCACGATGCGGCCATCCTTCAGCCCCACGTCGGCCTTCACGATGCCCCAGTGGTCAAGGATGAGGGCGTTAGTCATCACACAGTCAACAGCGCCTTGTGCATTGGTACGCTGTGACTGCGACATGCCATCACGGATGGTTTTACCGCCGCCAAACTTGACCTCTTCGCCATAGCTTCCTGCACGCAGGGTGTAGTCAGCTTCGACCTCAATCATCAGGTCGGTATCTGCCAGCCGCAGTCTGTCGCCCACGGTGGGCCCGAACATTTCAGCGTAAGCGCGTCTGCCAATCGTTGCCATTACATAGCCCCCTCGATACGTGTGTCGATTTGGCCCTCAACGCCAGTGTCGATTCGTCCCTCGACGCTTGTGTCGATTCGTCCATTCACAAGGCCGCGAAAGCCGTAAATGAGTCTGTCACCTGCATAGTCCACCAGTTCCACCGTGCGCTGTTGGCCAGGCTCAAAGCGCACCGCCGTACCGGACACAATGTTCAGCCGCATGCCGCGCGTTACAGCACGGTCAAAGCCTAACGCGGCATTGGTTTCAGCAAAGTGGTAGTGCGAGCCCACCTGTATGGGCCGGTCAGATGTGTTTTGCACCACTACGGTGGTGGTACGCCTGCCGACGTTTAAAACGTGGTCAGGGCCATCGGTAATCAATTCGCCTGGAGTCATCGCAGTTACTTTCTGGACAGCCAAATTGCCACTGCCAGCATGGCCGCCACGGCAACAAAACCCCAGACATCGGTGGCGTGCCAGTGCATGCCCGCCAGACCATGCCCATCATGGGCAAAAACGGCTGTAGCGCCCATTCCACTTGCGCAAGCAGCTATCAATTTAAAAGCATGTCGATTTATAGTCACTTTCATGGTAATGATCCTTAAACAATGGGTTGATGCACGGTAACCAGCTTGGTGCCGTCGGGAAAGGTGGCCTCGACTTGAATGTCAGGAATCAGTTCAGCGATACCGTCCATCACGTCTGACCGGCTCAGCACCGTGCGGCCATAACTCATGAGCTGGGCTACCGTTTTGCCGTCACGCGCACCCTCCATCACCGCCGCGCTGATCAGCGCCAGAGCCTCGGGGTAATTGAGTTTCAGGCCACGTGCTTTGCGGCGTTCAGCCAGCAGGCTGGCGGTAAAAATCAGCAGCTTGTCTTTTTCACGCGGGGTCAGTTCCATGGGCGGTCTTTCAGAATACTTCTGTGTGCAGCTGTTAAGTTTTCGAGCTTTTAGAGTTTAAGTTGCACGAATGACAGCAGGTGTATAAGCAAAAATCATACCGCCTATGCGTTGCGGACATTTATCTTGTCGTGCAGAACAATGCACGCACCAGATCCACAATGCTATTGATTAAATAGCAAATACCCCCCGAAATGGTTGCCAGAAAAACGCATTTAATGCCTCTATTTGATGGCATTTGCTAACTTCTTGCGTTTGCGGCGCTTATGTTGACCAGATGCGTGGACTGGATGCCGCCTGTTGCCAGAAGTGTCTGCGCCACGCCAGCCATACCTGTTTGAGCAGTGCCATAGCGGGCTCCACCACTGGGGCCAGTACCCTGACAACCACCACTTGCCCGTCCGGGCTGGTAGCGCCTGCTGTAGCGCATAGCGGGTGGGCTGCCAACACCTCGCGGGCTTTGTCGAGTGCTTCCTGTCTGCGTTTGCGCTCCAGTTTGCTGCCCGCTACAAAAAAAAGGGTTCCTATACAGCGGTGGCCAGCCAGGCCTAGCGGGCTGTTCAAGAGCAGCACGTCCAGCGCCTTGATTTGCGCCCGCTCCAGCCAGACGCCGGGCACTTCAATCGACTGGCAAAACTGGCCCGTATCAAATGGCTTGCCAGCAGCCGGAAGGCCCAATGCAGTGACATCCCAGCCCAGCAGCTCGGCGCCTGGAGCTAAATTGAGCGTCAACTGGTTTCGAGCCAGGCAGCCGCTGTAACAAATCGCTTCAAGTGGCAGCCATTCCATGCGTGCACTCTCGTCCAGTGTGATGCAGCTGCGTTGCTGCGCCTGCTCGCCGTCTGATCGGTAAAAACGGGTTGCACCTGGCGTGGTGACCAGCGCGTGCGCACCGGGTGCAACCCGAACGGTTATGTCCAGCGTGTCGCCGCCCACCAGCCCGCCAGGCGGATGCACCAGCACGTTGTGGCAAATGCCGTCGCCTTCGGGGTAGAGGCTTTGCAAAATCCGCAATGGACCCGTATGCGCGTGCCGAACCACGCAGCGGCTCGCCTCCATACGGTAATCCAGGTCAAGTTTTGCGTGCCATGTCATGCTGTCAGTGTAGGCGGCGAAAGTCAGGGTCATTAAATTTCGACTGCAGTTGCTACATGAACGACCGGAGCCAGTTGAGGGCCTGGGCTTTCAACATTGACGTGGGTTAAGGGAATCGTCAAGCGGTTGCGCACGCCGCGCACAAAATCACTTTGAACGTCAACGATGTAAGGTGACTGGTCGCGAAATTCTTCAACCGGGTGGGGGTAGACATCAAACTGCGGCATGAACCTGGTGCGTTTGCTTTTTGCGCCATTCATGCAAGCGCCAGCCCATGCGGCCTTCGCGCTCTATACGGCGGTTGTAGGCGCTAATCGCGTCTTTGTTTTCGTCTTCCCAGTTGTCTCGTGCCGCATTTGATTCCTCAAGCGTACGCTCTTGCGCGGCATTGCGCGCGGCCAGGCGCTCAGGTGTCAGCCAGCCATCACCCACACGGTAGGTGGCGGCGATGTCTAATATTTTTTACCCAGCGATATCTGGCCGCTGGCACCGACTTCTTTGAGCATTTACAACTCCGTGAACACGGTTGAAAACTGATTCACGCCATCATGCGGCATGAATGAAGGCGTGTCAAAAGTTTCAGTGAGATTCGGAAAAACCTCACCCAAGCCCTCTCCTAGGGGGGGAGAGGAAGTTTGTCACTTCTCTCTTCTAATCGGAGAAAAAATCAGCGCTTAAGCAGCACCTTCAGTACGGTTTGCACACGGCGGGCATTGGCTGCGTCAAAGTCGCCTGCCAATACCTTGGCAGTGTCGTCAGCCCAGCTCTCAAGAGGCGTGGCGGCGTTGCGCTTGGTCAGCAGCGTCAATTGCAACATGCGCCGGGCGCTGATGTGCTCGGCGGGTGTGGGCACTTCGGCGGCCATTTCCAGCCGCAAGAGCGATTCTGCCGCGTCTTTGCCAGACGGTGTGGCGATGGCTTTTGCCCAGTTGCCCAACACAGCGGGCGACACGACTTTGCCCAGATCTTGCGCACTTGGCAATAGCGCAGCGTCGCGCTTTTCCCACGCGGTGATGACGTTGGTCAGCACTTCGCCGTGGGCCTGGACATGCAGCTTTTTGAGGGCCTGGTTAGCCGCCTCGAAAGCTTCGCGTTGCGCGCGGAAGGCGGCGTCGCCCAAGCGCGGGCCGCGTTCTTCAAAGGCGGGGCGTTGGTCACGATCTGCAAACCTTGGGCGCCCATCGCCCATTTCAGCACGGCCATCACGCTCCGGACGATAAGGCTCAAACTTGTTGTCAGTGCTCTGACGCGGGCCGCCGGGCTTGCCACCCGGTTTGCCTGAATCTTTACGGTCACCAGGCTTGCCGCCCCGGCCAAACCCTGCAGCGGGTGCTGGCTCGGCACGGCGCGCGCCCGGGCGGTCGTCGCCGCGCATGGCCACGATGGGCTTGGCGGGTTTGGGTGGGGTAGCTGGTGCGGGGGCCGCCTCAGTTGGTGCTTCTGCTTCTGCTTCTGCTTCGGAAATAGCGGTTTCTTCAACCGCTGCGGCTTCGTCGACGGACGCTATTGGCGCTACAGGGTCTGCCGAAGCATCAACTGCTATATTTTCAGGAGCTGCTTGCGCAGGTATTTGTTGGGCTAGGGCCTCATTTGAACCTATATTTTCAACGTTTTTGGTTGAAACTTCAGCTGCTGGGGCAACTGGCGCAGGCACCTTGCCACTAACAATCGCCTCAAGCGCCTTGGCAGCCGCATGAATCTGCTGGGCGTCACCACTGGCTGTAGCGGCCTCAACGGCTTTGGCAGCCTCAACCACCATGCGGTCAAACTCGCCCAGTGCTGACGCAGCTTTTTCACGCTCCAGTGTTTTGCGCTGGAAGGCATCGTCAATCGGTTTGCGAAACGCGTCCCACATTTTTTGCTCTTGCTTGCGCTCAACCGGCACGCCTTGCGCCTCTTGCTGCCAGCGTTGCTGCAGGTGCTTGACGGCATCAATGTGCAAAACCGCCTCACCTCCCAGCACCACCGCTTCTTCAATCATGGCTTTGCGGCGCGCAATGCTGTCAGCGCGTGCGGTTTTAAGCGGTGTGTCAGCGGCGTCCATCGCGGCTTTCCACACCGGCTGAATCTCGGCAAACACCTTCTCGCTCAAATGTCCGGCGTTCTGCCACTTCTCTACAAAGCCGTTCAGGCTGCGGATGTGCATTTTCCAGTCGGTGTTGGTGGCATTGGCGGCGCCCCAAGCCGTGACTTCATCAATTAGCACCTGGCGCTGTAATTTAACGGCGTCGGTTTGTTCTTTTACCGTCTCAAGCCAGGCTTCAACGACTTTGTAGGCCTCGTTGGAAGCGTCGTCAAAACGCTTCCACAACGCATGGTTGGGTGTGCCGCCCTGGTCTGATGTTTTCCACAAGTCGCGCATGTGGCGCAGCGCGTCTTGCTGCTTGCGGCCACCCAGCGGCTTGAGCAGCAAAGCTTCGGCTTTACCGACGAGCTCTTCACGAATCTGGTCGGCGCGCCAGCGCTGCCAGCCTTCCAGCTCGCCCGCAGCTGTTAACGCGACGTTGGCGGCAGCCTCTAGTTTGCTGTCAATATTGCGAATGTTCTGCTTGAGCGCATCGCGCAGTTCAGCGGCAACCTTAGGCGTTGCCTTACCGTGGCCCGCGCCTACCTCATGCTCCAGCTTGGCAACGGCGGCTTGCACGATGCTGGCGGCTTTTTCGCGCATGTCTTTGAGTAGCGCTGGGTCGATTTTGGCTTTTGCCTGACGTGCGTCTGGCCTTGCATCTGACCGTAGGTCTGTGGGGGCAGCAGGCACGCCGCGTGCGGCGCGCAACTCATCAGCCCAGGCGCGTACTGCGGGCAGCGGGGCGGCGTTGTCTTCAGCCGCTTTAACCGTGACGGCCAACGCCGCCTGAAACGCATCCCACACCACCAACAATTGAGCGCGCGATGCGTCCAGCAGCGGTGGAAACTTAACGTCAACACTGGCCCAATTGCCATCATGGGTGATCTCATCGGCTTGAGTTTGCCAATGCGCCACGTCGGGCTTTAACGATTCAAGGGCGGCTTGCGCATCACGCCACGGCTTGATTGACAGCACCTCAATGCGCTGACCCAGCAGAACAGCGGCTTCGCGCTGCACCTGGGTGCGGTGCTGCAAGTCTTCAATGGTTTTAACGCGCTCAGCCAGCTTGACCTTGACTGTTGCCAGCGGCTCTTTAGACAACGGCGCGCCGGCTTTGGCGGCATCACGTTGCCAAGCTAAAGCATCAGCCAGATTGAGCTTGCCAACGGCCAGCAGCGCATTGGCTTTGTCAGCCCATTCGGCAGCAATCGCCTCCTGGCCTTTGCTGCGTTTTAACTCGTCCAGCTTTTCCTTAAGGGGTTTGGCTGCGCCCTTGTCACGATTAGCCAGGTCTTTGTACACATCCGCCATTTGCTCGGCCGTTGGCTCGCTTGCCAGCCAGGTGCGGATGCGCGCAGTGCGCTCGCCAGAGGTCGGCGCAGAAAAAGCGCCGCCCGTCATGCCGTCAAGCGGATGCGCGTCTGACTTGGGTGTTGTCTTGACGACTGGAACGGGGGCTGGAGCGGGTTTGGATGATTTGAACATGTGGAGCGCGTGCCGCTGGGTTACAGCAGACTTGGCGAATGGGTAAGAAAAATGTGCGCTTAAAAACGCGAAGCACATATTTTCGCTGATTTATGGAGGTCTTTAATTGCTTTGTGAAAACCCGGTTCGAACCTTGTGCAAGCACTAGCTGTGCATCCATGGTCTTTTGCTTCAATTTTGCCGAAAGCAGTTCGTCTGCAGGTTGAGCCTTCGAGCTTGTCGCCAAAGTTAAGCACACGTTTGTTTTTGTCGGTAAGTTTGCCGTCTGGATGCACCACATAGTTGACATCAACGGACATCTTGCCGCGCATGATGACTCAGGCTCGTTGTGGAAAAGCCCATAAAAAAACCCCGGCGGGCAAAACCCGGCGGGGCTGGCAGCTAGCATTGATGCTCATGCTGTCGGGTTTCGCTTGACGGGGATGAATCGCCCTTCAAGCGGAGAAAGCAAGTGATTGCCTTCAATGTTTGCCGGGGTTGGTTACCTGGCGATGCTCGATTGACTGGAACACCATTAGATTACGCATTGATGTCAGGCTTCGCAAGATAAAAAAATCAATCACTTTGCCTACTGTGATTGAAGCGCTAAGTGACCTTTCTACTTTGCTTGACCGTATCAACCCGTAGCAAAAGCATGTATGAAGTAACAGTGACTTAGAGTGTTGTGTCAAAAAACGGCTGTAACTGCTTGATTTAACGGCTACGGGCAGAACTTGTGACTAGTTACAACCTAAAAATGCATATAAAACCGATTTCATATTATTGACAGGTTATTAAACACCCTTTTAGAATCCAGTCCAGTCCCAAAATGCAAGGGACAACCCGAACCCTCTTGATCATTTTCAGCCATGTGTTGAAGTGATTAGAACGGGTCAACATCCGACTACGCCACCTTACCTTCGGGGTCAGGTCAGCCGGGATGGCGACTCAAATCCACGTCAGCGGCTTGAAACACCGCAGACGTACGACAAGGAGTGCTATGACTACAGCCGCATTTTTTACGCGTGAGGCCGCCACGAGGCAGCTAACCAACGCACGCCACAGCGCCGCCAATGTGCTGGACGACATTGCTCAAGGCTTTTTCGACATCACCCACAACAGCTTTGCGCTGCTTGGTTTGGGGTTTGTGTTTGCCATCATCACCCTGACTGCACGGCCCGATTTACGCCAGGCCGGCGAAGCCAGGCTGATCACCTGGCTGCAAGAACGCCAGGAAATCGCCATTGGCTTTACAGAGCCGGACGCAATTGAACGCGCAACCGCCGCTGAACCCAAAGACTTGCCCAAACAACAGGCGGCGCTGGCTTTTTGGCTGGCACGCAAATATGGCGTTGCACCAGAACCGCTCAGCGTACTGGTGTCAGAGGCATTTGAGATTGGCGCCAAAGCCAAGCTTGACCCCACATTGATACTGGCCATCATGGCGATTGAATCAGGTTTTAACCCGTTTGCCCAAAGCCCGGTGGGCGCGCAAGGCCTGATGCAGGTCATGACCAAAGTCCACAGCGACAAGTACGAAAACTTTGGCGGCAACCTGGCCGCGTTTGACCCGGTCACCAACCTGCGGGTTGGCGTCAAGGTTCTGCAAGACTGCATCAACCGTGCTGGCTCGATTGAAGGCGGCCTCAAATATTACGTAGGCGCTGCCAACATGCCTGACGATGGCGGTTACGCCGCCAAAGTCATGGCTGAACACGCCCGGCTGCTGGTGGTCATCGACGGCAAAAGCGTGCCAAAGCCGGTACGCATCATGCCCGTCAAGTCGGCCCCCATCGTCGACGAGATCAAAACCATTGAAACTGTAGCCTCGCTGGAATCTTGACCTGCTAAACCCACCAAGCCTGCGGTACACTTTAAATGTGCGCGACTGGCGATAGGCGCATCGGCTTTCATTCAACGTTATAAAGCCGATGTAGCTGACGTGGGACACCACCAGGGAGCGCACCACCACGGCGGGTCATCAAAACCAGTCTTGGTGTTCCGCCGTTCGCCTGGGCAGCCCTTGTTTCATGGTTATGAAAGCAGGGATCTCGTCTTTTAAGGACTGCCGTCATGTACCACCGCAACATTCTGGTTGAGCAAACCGACCCTGAAATCTTTGCTGCAATTCAAGCCGAAAACACGCGTCAAGAGCAACACATTGAGCTGATTGCCAGCGAAAACTACGCCTCCCCGGCTGTGATGGCTGCACAAGGCTCACAGCTTACCAATAAGTACGCGGAGGGCTACCCCGGCAAGCGTTACTACGGCGGCTGCGAGTTTGTTGACATTGCCGAGCAACTGGCCATTGACCGGCTCAAAAAGCTTTACGGCGCAGATGCCGCCAACGTGCAGCCGCATTGCGGCGCGTCAGCTAACCAAGCGGTGTTCTTGGCATTTTTAAAGCCGGGCGACACCATCATGGGCATGAGCCTGGCCGAAGGCGGGCACTTGACGCACGGCATGCCCCTGAACATGAGCGGCAAGTGGTTTAACGTCGTGTCTTACGGCCTGAACGCGCAAGAAGAAATCGACTACGACGAGATGGAGCGCAAAGCCCATGAGAGTAAACCCAAGCTGATCATTGCTGGCGCGTCAGCCTACAGCCTGCACATTGACTTTGAGCGTTTTGCCAAAGTTGCCAAAGCTGTCGGTGCGATCTTTATGGTCGACATGGCGCATTATTCGGGCCTGATTGCCGCTGGCGTCTACCCTAGCCCGGTTCCGCATGCGGACATCGTGACGTCCACCACCCACAAAAGCCTGCGCGGCCCACGCGGCGGCATTATCTTGATGAAGGCTGAACACGAAAAAGCCATTAACAGCGCCGTGTTCCCCGGCCTGCAAGGCGGCCCACTGATGCACGTGATTGCAGCCAAAGCCATCGCCTTTAAAGAAGCGTTGGAGCCGGGCTTCAAAGACTACCAAAACCAGATCTTGAAAAACGCGGTGGTGATGGCTAAAACACTGACCCAGCGCGGCCTACGCATCGTCAGTGGGCGCACCCAAAGCCACCTGATGCTGGTCGATTTGCGCAGCAAAAAAATTACCGGCAAAGAAGCCGAAGCCGTGCTGGGCAGCGCCCACATGACCATCAATAAAAACGCCATTCCTAAAGACCCAGAAAAGCCGATGGTCACCAGCGGCGTGCGCATAGGCACCCCAGCCATGACAACACGCGGCTTTAAAGAAGAAGAAGCCCGCATGACCGCCAACCTGATTGCTGACGTGCTGGACAACCCACGCGACGCCGCCAACATTGAAGCCGTCAAAGCCAAGGTGCATGCGCTGACGAACAGGTTTCCGGTATACAAGTGAGGTGATGGCAGGGTTTCTTACACCTTCCCCTTCCGGGGAAAGGTTGGGATGGGGGCAAGAGCCGCTACTTATTCAGGAGCAGCTTACTCTCGTATTGATTGGGCTATAGCCCTAAAAGACACCTAAAATAGGTAAAAAGCCCATGAAATGCCCGTTTTGCGCCAACTTAGAAACCCAGGTCGTCGAAACCCGCATTTCAGAAGACGCAGACTCCATACGCCGCCGCCGCCAGTGCGGCGCGTGTGAAAAACGCTTTACCACCTACGAGCGGCCTGATGTCACCTTTGCGGCCATCGTCAAAAAAGACGGCAGGCGCATCGAATACAAACGCAGCAAAATCCTCGACTCCATGAACCTGGCGCTGCGCAAACGCCCCGTCAGCACAGAGCAAATCGACTCTGCCATCGAGCGAATCGAAGAAAAACTCTTGAGCCTTGGCTTAAAAGAAGTCCCCTCCACCCGCCTGGGCGAACTTGTTATGCGAGAACTGAAAAAACTCGACAAGGTGGCTTACGTACGCTTTGCCAGCGTGTATCGGAGTTTTGAAGATATTGACGAGTTTCGGGCGCTGGTGGATGAGGTGAAGCGATAAGGCTGATCATCGTGTCCAGCAGGTCGCGGCGTCTCCAATGCTTTGTCCCTTGGTGCCAAGGTTGGTCAGGGTCAGAGCACCACACGTGCTATCCACCCAGCCGCTGGGCGTTGCCGTCACCGTATACGACGATACATCGGATACCAGAGAAATCACGTAGCGCTGCGCGCCCTCGGCCGGTGACACCTGAAGCCTGGTCGGCAAGGTCACGCCGGCGTAGGTGAAGTTGCTGGAGCGATGGCGCTCCATGAACTGGGCAGCTTCCAGCAGGACGGTTTTGGCATTGGCCCGGTGACCCCGCTCGATGTAGCTTTGATAGGATGGAAGGGCGACAGCAGCGAGAATACCGATGATGGCGACAACAATCATCAACTCAATGAGAGTAAAGCCCCCCATGCGCTTGAGTGTTTTCAATTGAATTCCTTCCCGCTGCTCATTGTGATAGATGCCAACATGGGGCTATTTGAGTTGGCGCCAGATCTGGCGGGCCGCGCTGCTTGTAGGCACCGTGAACTCCAGGCCGATAGAGGTCAACCTTGTCTTGCCGCAGACGCCGTTGATGCAAACCTTTTGCTGGCCACCCACACCAGTGGTGAATGATGTGGTCGCGATTTTGTCGTTGAAAATGGTCTGGCTGATGTAGAGCACCGGCGGACCGTTGTCCTGCAACACGAAGACGCCGCGGGGCGAGCCCCCGCGTATCCGGATCGAGTTGGCGTTGAGTCCGTTAAAAACCTTGCGGTATCCGCCGGTAAGTGCATCGATACCCGTGATCCAGGCATCCAGCCCGGCTTCGCAGTCATCGGTGCTCGGCACGATGGACGTGAACAGGAAGGCGTCCACAAGTCCCGATACGGTGTAGCGCACCGGCGGCGCAATGACACGCTCCCCCAGGGCTACATTGGTGCCACCCAAGGGAACAACCCAACCTTTTTTGTCCTTGACAGTAAACCAGGCCGGCTGCGGGGACAGTGATGTTGTGCGGACATCGCTGATGAGCCCGCCCACCGGCGCAGGCATATCAATGGTCATAACTGACAGGCTGGTATCGGCAACAAATGCCGTGTCATTGCGTCCGTGCAGCAAATTGTCATACACGCCGTACAGCGCCTGTACGGTGGTGTTGGCCGGATCGGCCGCGCTCAGATAACTGCCGGTTCCAAAATAGATCATCTTTCCGCCGGCAGTTAGCGGTGATGCAGGCGCAGAACCAACCTTGATTTCCGCCGTGATGGGACGTCCGCCAGGTGTTTTGTAAATCAACGCACCCGTGGAGGGCCAGTCTGACATGTTCGAGTCACTCAGGTCAAAGCGCCAGATATTTCCCTTGTAGTCAGAACCATAGACATACTCGATGGTATCCCGGTTACCAGAGGTTTTGCGGACGATTTCCGTCGCCCCCATGCCGTTACCCTTGACGCTGTTATTGGTCGGGAGGACACGCAGGATGGCACCGTCACTGAGCCTCACCACGAAAAGGTGGGCTGTTCCGTCGGTGCTGTTGTAGCCATTGCCAAAAATCGCGACCCAGGTTCCGTTGGCCAGCTTGCCGATTCCCGGCCGGCCCATGATTTTCCCGAATTTGGAAAGCTCCGTCGGATTGCTGGTGGTGAGGGTCGTATCGTTGATTTCCCAGAGAACGCTGTTGGCTGAAAATGTCTTGGAAGACGCATTGACGGCAAAAACCGTTTTGGCCCCAGCGCCGCCCGCGGCCACCAATACGGTACGCCAGTTAGGCGTGGCGTCGCCTGGCACTGTGATTTTGGCGTGCCCTATGGCAATTGCGCCATCAACAAAGTTCTGGTGGAGATATCCGGGTTCGGCCAAGTACTTGACATTGTCCCGGGCGGCCTGCGGCATAAAGCCCAACAATTCACCGCCGCCGGTTGCGTCTGGCTCCGCGTCAAAAATATGAAAGAAACCGTTGTTGCTGCCAACTGCCAGCATCTCGAAGTTGATGGTGTTCAGGAAGGCTGGGTAAGACGTGGTTCCGGTGGGATCGCTCAGCGTGTAGTCGAGATCCTTCCTTGAAATGATCTGGGGGTCCGAGTTCACGATGTCGCCCAGCACAGAGCCATAGTCTGCGGCCGCAGTGGTACCGCGGTTGCGGAAAGATCCACCTTTGCGCTCTTCCCCGCTCTTGTCGCCCCGCAAATACGCGTAAGTAGCCGCATTGACAAAGTCTGTCTGTTCAGCCGCCAGAAGCGAGCCAAAAGCAGTGCTTGACAAGGAAACCGGCGCCGTTGTGCCGCCACGGCCCAGAAACAGCTTGGTGCGCAATGCGATCGATTCGGGAATCTTCAATGAGGCATCCCAGATCGCAGCATCCGATACATTGCCGTTGGCGGCCACCTGGAAGGCGTACAGTCGTGAAGACCAGGTCAGAGAATCATAGTTGGCCTGGTAAATCGCGGCCGAGCCCAGACTGCGCTGTCCCACACCGACCACACTGGTACTGGCCACCGCAGCCAGCGCTGCAGCGGAGCGGAAAGCCTTGCCCATTTGTTCCGGCAATTGAGCGGGGTTACTGATTTTAAAATAATTGGTGGGATCACCTTTGGAGTCCGTGACACCAGCGCCCCCGTACTTCGCCGCGTACCACAGTGGGTCTCTGGGTACATAGCTTGCAAGACTACCGGTCGTGGAAAAGCTGAAGTTTCTAGTTGCGCTGCTGTTCGAGATGGGCAAAGTGTTCGCAGGAATCCGGCCCCCAGCTGGCGTAGGGCCTTGCCCTGGGAGAGTATCTAGATAATACACTTCGCTACCTGCAGAGACGCCTCTGACTTCCAGATAAACCCCATCTTTCGTGGTGCCCGAAATGACATATCCCATGTTCTGCTGGGCGCATGTTGCCTGGTAATAGCTGTCCATACGTACAGTCAAGGTAGCGTCGGCATTTACCATCATCGTGTAGTAGACGTTGGCGTCTGCCTCGTTGTCGCCGCCTTGATCTCCGTCCGAAAAACTCACCATAAATCGGGCAAACGGCAGCCCGGAATTAATGGTTGGCTCTGTGTTTGCAACCGGGGAGTTGGCAATTCGGTCAATGAAAACGCCCGTAATCAGGCCGGTCGGCTGAAATCCTGAGGGTGTTGAGGTGGGGGACGCAGGATTTTTACATCCACCGACCATCTTGGAGAACGGCACCAGCGATACGGTTTTCCCCGCAGAGCTGAGTTCCAGACGGGGCACGACACTTCCAAGCGCCACCGAGATCGTATCTACCTTGGCATTCCCGGGTGTCGCACTGATACTTGTCCGGACAGGAACACCAGTCACCCTCCCGAACCGGGCAACGCTCGCGGCGTGAAAGCTGCCCTCTGACGTCGTCTCATCAGGCGCGTGCCCCCGGACGCTCCTGAATGTTGAGCCAGTCACAGGCTTTGCAGTCGGGTTCCCGTCATAGTTGCCGGGAGAAGACTGTCCCACGAAAAAACTCTTGGGCGAGGTGAACTCAAGTACCCCAATTGCGTCCGCCTCTGATGAAACATTCAGCCCGGGCAAGTCTGCCGGGGTGGACGACAGAGCGGTGCCATATCCCGCTTGGGGTGAGTATGCAGCCCCGGGCAGTTGATCGGAGTCAAAACTCGTTATAGGGTCCGCAATGACCACCTGTACCGGCCTCGAACAAATCGGGCTCCCGCCGCTCGCTTTAGGCCTGAAAGGGTTAAGCCAGGTAGTCTGGGTAGGTAAGGTAAGCCGCGTGTCCGGGCTGCTCGCATTGCTGACCCCTGTGACAAAGGCCGGCGTAGGCTGCTTGTCGGTGAAATAGCGCAGACCTTCGTACATCATCTCCGCCACAGGTGCACCCCACATCGCGCACTGTCCCTGCTGCCGCAAACTTGTCCAAAGGAATCCACAACTATATTCCTGATTCCCTATGTTGAAGCCGTAATTGGTCAATCGGTCAATCGTCTTCGCAATACCAACTATCGCCGTGAACCGCCCTGTTGCCGCGTCGACTTCGTCACTGAACGAGCCGATATCCTTACGCAAAACCCCCCCCGAATAATTATTCTGGTAGGAGCCGGTAAGCAAGCCAAATTTCAACTGGTCGTTGGTGGAATAGTCATGCAGCACACCCGTCGGCTTCCAGATCGTCGGAGCAGCTTTCGGATAGCCGGTACAACCGAGCTCCCGCTCGCCGTCGATGGCAACACACGCCTCGACACGGATGGTCGGCGGGGTTACAAAAGCAGGGAAGGTGCTGGCACTGTAGTTGGAGCCTGTCGAAAATCCGGGAAGACCGTAGGAGATAGCGGTGGAGGTGGGGTTGGTCACACGACCACCTGGCCTTGAATACCCCGTTGAGCCGGAGGCTCCACCAACCGGCCGCTCGCTAGATGCCCACAACCAGACCCTGTCAATATCAATATCGACGTTGGATATAGCCCTCAAAGTTGGGGGCGCCAAGTTCGTGTACACCGTCGATGCAGATCCCTCGCTTTTCATCAGAAAAATGTGCATCTTTCCTGATGTTGGCGCAGACATGGGGGTGTAGTTCTGGATGAGGTAGGTATCCGTACCTTTTGGAGAAGGGCGAAACTCTTTGCCCCAGATGTGGCTATCCGGAGGAATGTGCGCGGCTTCAAGTATGGTTCTCGTGCTCGTGTCAGTCGTGCGCTGTCCACCGTAGAGAACCTTACGCAATGCATCCATGCGTGAGGTTGCTATCCAATTCATCCAATTGCCATGCCATCTGGCCTGCGACTGCGATGCGCAACCGTCCGTGGTGCTTGCGACTGCAACGGGGATGAACCTCGCCGGGCTGACACCCGTGTCGTATTTGTAGCACCTGTCAGAAACAAAATATCCGTAGTAGTTAAATGATGGCTTAAATCCAACATCCATCACACCATCGTTAGTCAGGTCACTCGTGTCGTTGTACGCCGCGTAATACAAGCGATGGTCCCGGCTCATCGTCAGCATCACCAGACCGGGCGCGCTCTTCAACGCCAACAAGGGCACGGCTTCTATATTGACCGTGGTTTGCGCATGGGCTG
>JAYURC010000048.1:0-4053 GCA_043756405.1 Polaromonas sp. | reverse complement strand
AAGTCGCCATCGCCCGCGCCTCCGACTACTTCGGCCCGGGTGCAGACAACGCCATGCTGGGCGCTCGATTCTTCAAACCGCTGTTGGCGGGTAAGACGCTGCAGTGGTTCGGCAACCCGGACATGCCCCACAGCTTTACCTATGTGCCCGATTTCGGCCGCGCCCTGGCCGAACTGGGTGTCACCGAAGCGGCTTGGGGCGACGTCTGGCACGTGCCCAATGCGCCCACCCGCAGCGCACGCGAGGTGGCCAGCGCCGCCGCCCTGTTGGCCAACCAAACCCTCAAACTGGAGCGCAGTGGCCGGTTGATGCTGACGATCGGTGGACTTTTCATTCCTGCGGCCAGGGAAATGATCGAGATGCTGCCGCACTTTGAAACGCCGTATGTGGTGGACGACAGCAAGTGGCTGAGCCGTATGCAGACGCGCGCCACCCCGTGGCAGGAGTCGCTGCCGCTGACGGTGGCGGCTTATCGTCGCAGCTAGAACCGGATTCACCGACAATCGAGGCATGCCCCATCAAACCTCCACTTTTAGCAGCCGCGATTACCTCTCGGCCCTCGCCGTCGTCGTCATTTGGGGGCTCAATTTCGTTTTCATGAAGTTTGCGCTGCATGACTTCACCCCCTTTCAACTCGGTGCGGCGCGCTATGTGTTTGCCGTGCTGCCGCTGATTTTGTTCATCAAACGCCCCCAGATGGACGTTAAATGGCTGCTGATGTATGGGTTGTTTCAGGGTGTTGGGCAGTTTGGCTTTGTCTTTGTGGCGCTCAAAGTGGGCATGACGGCGGCGCTGGCCTCCGTGTTGATGCAAACCCAGGTGTTTTTTACGGCGCTGTTTAGCTTGCTGCTGCTGGGTGAACGGCCCAGCCGGTCGCTGCAAATCGGGTTGCTGCTGGCGGCCGCCGGTCTGACCTGTTTTGCTATGAATTACATAGCTCCTCAGGCAGGTAATACGCCGGCTACCACACTATTTGGCTTCATTTTTTGCGTTGCAGGGGCTTCCATGTGGGCGGCCTCCAACATGGTGGTGCGCAAGGCACAGCAATCGCTAACCCGCGACACCAGCTTCGACGCGGTGGCGTTTTTGGTCTGGAGCAGCGTCGTGCCGATTCTGCCTTTCATCGGTTTAACGCTGCTGTTCGATGCCGAATCGACCCGCTGGCGCTGGCTGGCTGCGCCCTGGAGCAGCTGGTTGTCCGTCGCATTCCTGGGCTGGGTGGCGACCATCATTGCCTACGCAATGTGGACATCCCTGCTAAAACGCCACCCTGCCAACCGCGTTGCGCCTTTCAGCCTGGGCGTTCCGGTCGTTGGCATCACGGCGGGGATGTTGGTTTTGGGGGAGCAGATTACCAGCTGGCAATGGGGCGGGATTGCTTTGGTTGTGGCGGCGCTGCTGACGGTGATGTTTGGGCAGCGGGTTGCGGCTCGATTTGTCTGAAAAGGCTAAATGACCACGGTACGCTGAATTGTCCAGAAACCAGCCAGCAGCAGCAGCGCCCATGAGCCGCCGCGTACCACGACGCGTTCATACCACTGGCGACGGGCTAATACCAGTTGCAGGCCGCACCACAGGGCTACCCCGGCCAGTTGGCCAGCCTCCACCCCCAAGTTAAAGCCTGCCAAGGCCCATGGCAGCAAAGTCGCACTGACGTTAGCCTCGCGAATAGCGCTGGAAAATCCCAGACCATGAATCAATCCAAAGCCAAGGGCTATAGCGTCGCTACGCAGCCAACGCACCGGGTAGAGGTTCAGCCAGGCAGAGATGCCGATGCTGACGGCAATGGCAGGCTCCACCCATGCAGGAGACCCAATCCAGCCCAAAGTGGCCAGCACCAACGTGATCGAATGCCCCAAGGTGAAGCCCGTCACAGTTCGCAGTAAAGCTGCTAATCCGGGGCGTGTGGGTAGGTGATCAGGGTTGGCTTTATCTGGAGTGGCTTTATGACGCCGCAGCAGCACGATGGGCAGCAGCAAAGATAACAAAAAGGCCAAATGATCATACCCCGTGACAATATGGTGAATACCCACCGGGAAAAATTGAACGAATGCTGACCATCCGCTTTGCGTATGACCCGCGCTACGGTCATTGCTGGCCTCTCGAATGATGAGACTGCGGTTGATTTGTGGTGACAACACTGCTGCAAGAGGCTGCCCCTGCAGAGAACCCCCTATCAACAACCTGTGTGTTGAATCCACTGTTTTCATCAATTGGTAGTCAACGCTGATAGCACCCGTATTTGGGCAACTGACCGACGTGCCAAGGCGAGCATAGACGCCATCCGATCTTTCTTCCAACGATTCAAAGACCCAGGTTAAATCCAAACTGCGGCGGTTGCAATCAATACGGATACCGTCACTTACCCAGGATTGGATGACGGGCAGGTTTTGGCGAATTTCACCCCAGACCAGGCTTCTATCATTGTTCGTGTCGAGGCTGTCTATGGCTGCATCCAGGTCCCTAAGGGCAATGGAAAATTTAACGGCTGTTGCTTTGTCGGCGGCTTTGTCGGCAGTTTTATCAACAAACTCCAAATAAGCATCGCTGGCTTTATGTGCCCAAACCGTAGCGCTCGCACCAAGGGATAAACCAAGTACCAGCACGAGTGCCCGCCAAAAATGGTTGTGATGGCATTTCATAGAACTCATTTATTTTGAAAAGTCGACAGCCGCGCATCGCTTAGCCCCATGGCGGCCACCTGAGTGCGCAGCTGTTTCATCTCAGCGTCTTGACCAGCCAGATTGGCGCTGGCCATGGCCAGCCACCAGTCAAAGGGTTCTTTTTGGAGCGTCAAATTCAGCCTGGCTGCCTGCAAAGCCCGTGTACCGTCGGCATCCAGCCACAAGTACACCAAGGCCTGCTCGCGGGCATGGGTGGCAGGTGTATCGCCTCTAAGCGCCAATCCGGCAAATCGTTCTCGCACCTCTTTTGCCATAGCTTGCCAAGCCGGGTCTTGCAACATCTTGGCAGCTTGCGCACGCCGTATCAACACGGCATCGCTGTTGGGTTGCCCTGTGAGCAGTACCTTTGCTTCTCGCGGTCGTTGGGTTCGCAACAACAAATCGGCGGCAGCCAATGCCGTATAACCGTCCTGCGCAAGTGCCAGGCTAGCCTGGTAGCCAGTCAATGCCAGCCGGTCGCGCCCTGCCCGCTCATCGTTTTCAGCCTGCAAGGACAGCAGCCAAGCTTGTGTTGATACGTCAGTTGTTTGCCGCTGCAGGTTTTGCAGTCCGCGACTAGCTTGGTCTTGGCCGCCTTGCAGCGACGCTGTTTCAAACTTGCAGGCTTGCGCATACAGTACGGCACCCGCGCCTGCCACCTGGTCACAGGCAAGCAAGGCAGCGGGGTAGTTTCCGGACAAACGCTCCAGCGTCGCCAGGGTCAGCCAGCCTTGCGCATGGTTTGGCTCGCGTTTTAGCACGTGACGCAACACCACGCCAGCAGCGTCAAATTCATGTCGACTTTGCAACACTGTGGCTTGCAGCACGGCAAGCTCAACAGGTGCATCTTTTTTATCCCACCACGGCGCTAGCGTTGCCTGCGCCCGACCTAAATAGCGTGTGTCAGCCGTTTGCCTTGCCAACATGATGGCCTGTCGGGCCGCGACAGCCGCTTCTTCAGGTGTGCTGCTTATACTGCGCATGCGTGCAGGCAGCGTCTCTATCACCTGGTTGTCAGTGGTGGGGGTCAAGTCACGACCAGCGGCTTGGGCCATCGCCACTACACCTAGCAAAAATAACAGTGGTAATTGGCGGAGACTGCACATTGTTGAACCCCAAATGTATAAAAGGAAGGGCGAGACGGATGCGCCGCATCGCCCCCCTGTTGGCGATTTTTCTTGGCTACACGCTAGGCTCATCCGTCTCACTGGTCGCTAAAACTGCTGCTCCGCCTGCCAGCGGTTCAGCCCTGTCATTTTGGCTACTCGCCGCCATATTGACAAAGCTGAATGCGCCTGCCGCGCTGGTCGTTGCAGATACGGGGAACTCCGCAGCACTGGCAGCAGTTGCATTATCCGACAACTGCGCGTTGTTGGACGATTGCAAAGAA
>JAYURC010000047.1:0-10020 GCA_043756405.1 Polaromonas sp. | reverse complement strand
AACTCCAATCCATTATTTCCAGCGGCTTGCCGTGTGAACACATCAAGCTGTCCGGCGACGGTCAGCACTGGTATGCAACGATTGTTTCCAGCAGTTTTGAGGGCCAGCGCCTCATACAGCGGCATCAAAAAGTTTACGCCACGTTGGGTGGCCGTATCCAGACCAATGAGGTGCATGCCTTGTCGATGAAAACCTTCACGCCTGCTGAATGGGCGGCTCACCCTTCGAACTAATTTTTAAAACCAAATCATGGACAAGTTACTCATCAAAGGCGGTAATGCGCTGAACGGCACAGTGACCATTTCTGGCGCTAAAAACGCGGCATTGCCTGAACTGTGTGCCGCGCTGCTTACCGCTGATACGGTAACGCTGCAAAACGTGCCCGGCCTGCAAGACGTGTCCACCATGCTCAAACTGATCAGAAATATGGGCGTTAATGCTGAGCGTGCTGTGGACTGCCCTAGCACTGTCACCATCAATGCTGGCAGTTTGACGTCGCCCGAGGCGCCCTACGAGCTGGTCAAAACCATGCGCGCATCGGTTTTGGCGTTAGGCCCTTTGCTGGCGCGTTTTGGTGAAGCCACGGTGTCGCTGCCCGGCGGCTGCGCGATTGGTTCGCGGCCGGTAGACCAGCACATCAAGGGCCTGCAAGCCATGGGTGCTGAAATTGTGGTCGAGCACGGCTACATGATTGCCAAACTGCCCAAGGGCAGAACGCGCCTAAAGGGTTGCAGCATCACCACTGACATGGTCACTGTCACCGGGACTGAAAACTTTTTGATGGCTGCCACGTTGGCCGAGGGCGAAACCATTCTGGAAAATGCTGCGCAAGAGCCCGAGATCGGCGACCTGGCTGACATGCTCATCAAGATGGGTGCAAAAATTGAAGGTCATGGCACGCGCCGCATTCGTATTCAGGGCGTTGAGCGTCTGCACGGCTGCACCCATCAGGTGGTAGCCGACCGCATCGAAGCTGGCACCTTCCTGTGCGCAGTCGCAGCAACGGGTGGCGACGTCACACTGCTGCATGCCAGAGGCGACCATCAGGATGCGCTGGTTGACAAGCTGCGTGAAGCGGGTGCAACCGTCACCGCGATTGACGGCGGCATGCGCATTCAGTCTCAGGGCCGGCTCAAAGCCCAGTCGTTTCGCACAACGGAATACCCAGGCTTTGCCACCGACATGCAGGCTCAGTTCATGGCGCTTAACGCGGTGTCTCGGGGTGCTGCCAGCGTGACAGAGACGATTTTTGAAAACCGTTTCATGCACGTTAATGAAATGGTGCGGCTTGGCGCAAAAATTCAAATTGAAGGCAAAGTCGCCGTGATGGAAGGCGTTGAAAAACTGTCGGGTGCCACCGTCATGGCCACTGATTTGCGCGCCTCCGCCAGTTTGGTGATAGCAGGTTTGGTTGCCGATGGTGAAACATTGATTGAACGCATTTACCACCTGGACAGAGGCTATGACCAGATGGAGGCCAAGCTGCGTGCGCTAGGGGCTGATATCGAAAGAGTCAAGCCGTGATAACAGCAACTAGCCCCCACGCTTGTCACTCCGTGTACTACGCTGCACCTTGCAGGCCGCCGCTCGCCAGAGGCTTCACTTCTGTCGCCTGTCCAAACCTGCTCAGGCAGGTTTGGAGCCGCAGGCTCCAGCCCCGAGTTGGCCGCCCGCGTGCAGTCCGGCAAAGCCGGTCCTGCGGCTCGTACTTGATAACAGGGGAAGTTTGAGCATGATCACCATTGCGCTGTCCAAAGGCCGAATTTTTGATGACATTCAGCCGCTGCTAAAAAGCGCCGGCATTGAGGTGCTGGACGACCCCGACAAGTCGCGCAAGTTGATTCTGGATACCAACCAGCCAGATGTGCGCGTGCTGCTGGTGCGCGCCACCGACGTGCCCACTTATGTGCAGTACGGCGGTGCAGACATGGGTGTGGTGGGCAAAGACACGCTGCTGGAGTCAGGCAGCAGCTTTGGAGGCAACACAGGGGTTGCGGGCCTGTATCAGCCGCTGGATTTGCAAATCGCCAAGTGCCGCATCAGTGTTGCGGTGCGTCTTGGCTTTGACTATGCCGCGGCGATGAAACAGGGTTCACGCATGACGGTTGCCACCAAGTACGTGGCGATTGCGCGCGACTTTTTTGCATCCAAAGGCGTTCACGTTGACCTGATCAAGCTTTACGGCAGCATGGAGTTGGCGCCGCTGACAGGGCTGGCCGATGCGATTGTGGATTTGGTATCGACCGGCAACACCCTTAAAGCCAATCACCTGATTGAAGTCGAACGTATCATGGACATCAGCTCGCATTTGGTGGTCAACCAGACGGCGCTCAAGCTCAAACAAGTGCCAATTCGCAAGATTATTGATGCGTTCGCTTTGGCAATCAATAAGTAAACCTTTTCAAACGAGTTCCAATTTGCTATGATTTTAGTAGCTTCTCCTGCACGTATTTCAACCGCATCAAGCACTTTTGAGGCTGAATTTCAGGCGCGTTTGCACTGGTCAGCCGATACCGACGCCGCCATCGAGCAGCGCGTAGCCGACATTCTGGCTGACGTGCAAGCGCGTGGTGATGTGGCTGTGCTTGAGTACACCGCCCGGTTTGATGCTGTGCATGTTGAGTCCATGAGTGCGCTTGAGTTAACTCAAGGCGAACTCAAAGCTGCGTTCGACGCGATACCTGCTGCCCAGCGCGATGCCCTGCAAGCCGCTGCCCAACGCGTACGCACCTATCACGAGGCCCAATTGAAAGCCAATGGCCAGAGCTGGAGCTACCGTGATGAACACGGCTGCCTGCTAGGCCAAAAAGTCACGCCACTAGACCGCGTCGGCATTTACGTACCTGGCGGAAAGGCGGCCTACCCGTCGTCGGTGCTGATGAACGCAATACCTGCGCACGTGGCGGGAGTGGGCGAAATCATTATGGTGGTGCCCACGCCAAAAGGCGAAAAGAACGCTTTGGTGCTGGCTGCCGCTCACGTCGCCGGGGTCACTCGCGCGTTCACCATTGGCGGCGCGCAGGCCGTAGCCGCGCTGGCTTACGGTACAGCTACTGTGCCCAAGGTTGACAAGATCACCGGCCCCGGCAACGCCTACGTTGCCAGCGCCAAAAAGCGGGTGTTTGGTACGGTCGGTATCGACATGATTGCCGGGCCGTCTGAAATATTGGTGATTGCTGATGGCACCACACCTGCTGACTGGGTGGCGATGGACTTGTTCAGCCAGGCTGAACACGACGAGCTGGCGCAGAGCATTTTGCTGTGCCCTGACGCGGCCTATATCGACGCTGTGCAGGAAGCCATCAACCGTCTGCTGCCCAGCATGCCGCGCGCCGTCATCATCGCCAAATCTCTGACGGATCGTGGCGCTTTGATCTTGACCCGCAGTATGCAAGAGGCCTGCGACATCAGCAACCGCATTGCACCGGAGCATTTGGAAGTTTCAAGCCGCGACCCGCACCAATGGGAGCCACTGCTCAAACACGCTGGCGCTATTTTTCTGGGCGCTTACACCAGCGAGAGTTTGGGTGACTACTGCGCAGGCCCGAACCATGTACTGCCGACCAGTGGCACGGCACGCTTTTCTAGCCCGTTGGGCGTGTACGACTTTCAAAAGCGCAGCAGCATCATTGAAGTCAGCGAACAGGGCGCGCACGTGCTCGGTAAAATTGCAGCCGAACTGGCTTATGGCGAAGGTTTGCAGGCACATGCGCGCGCAGCGGAGATGCGGCTGAGGTAGGTTTGCGACCGGACTGTGGTTGAGATCAACATAAGTCTGGACAAATTTGCTATTTCAATATTCAATCTTGAAATAGCAAAATGTCTGATTTTTACCCCCGTTCCTCTGATGGCTTGCTGGCTACACCGCCAACGCCTGGATGAACCTGCTTGAAGCTTCGTATGTAGTCAAGCGCATCGCCCCGTACTACCGCAACTTTGGCAAACGGCTGGTCAAAGCGCCCAAACTGTATTTTCTTGACACTGGTCTTTGCGCGTGGCTGTTAGGCATCACCAGCGAGAAAGACCTGGCAACGCACTATGCACGTGGTGCGCTGTTTGAAACCTGGGCCGTGACCGAGGCCTTGAAGTGGCGCGCAGTACGCGGCGACAAGCAGCTCGTTTATTTTTGGCGTGACAACATTGGCAATGAAATTGACCTGCTGCTTGAGCAGGACGGCGGCATCACGCTGGTAGAAATCAAATCAGGTCAAACCTATCAGGAGGAATGGCAACGCGCCTTGCAGGTTGTGGAGCGTCATTTGGGTTTTACCGCCCGCAAAGCTGTGCTTTATGGCGGTGATATGGCTCAAAGCCGGCAAGGGGCGCAAGTTGTGCCGTGGCGGGATTTGCGCCTGGCTAATTAGCACTTGACCGACTTTAAGGCGACTTGAGGCTTGGATAAAATCTTCTCTACCTGCGCCCGCAAGGCACAATCCAAGGCCCACGCTGGCCACCAGGTCGCAGCAGTAGTTAGCGAAGTCGCTGTTGATGGACATGGTCTCGTTATTAAACCAAGGTGCCGCCTACTTGCAGCACCGCGCTTTGTAAATCTGCATCCAGGGTCGCAAGGGGCAAACCTTCACGCAACGCCAATTCCAGATAAGAAGCATCGTAAGACGACAACTTGAATCGCCGCGCCAATTGCAGCGTGTCGCCCAAGGCCCGTGCGGCAGTGCTGGCGTCTGCGGTGATGGCCATCTCTGCCAGCAGGCCCACAAAGGCGCTTGCACGCGCCTCTGACACCAAACCCTTGGCTTGGGCTTTGACGAGCACATTGGCAACTTCCAGCGGCCAGACGCCGGGTACCAACGCCTCGCCAGTATCCTGAGTCAGCAAGTCCAGCACTTTGGCTGCATAGGCCAGTCGCTCCTCGCTGCCGTCATTCAGCAGCCAGCGCATGACCACCGAGTTGTCCAGCACAAACCGCATCAGTCGCGACCCGTATTAATCAGGGTTTTGATGTCAACGGCTTCAAGTTGCGGTGCCTCAAGCATCAAGCGCTGCATACCCGCTGCCGCCAACGTACCAGCACGGCGCACGCTGCTACCCGCAGGTAGCAGATCGGCCACAGGCTCGCCGCGCTGAGTAATGGTAAAGCCCTGCCCATCACGCACCCGGCGCAACAAATCGGCCAAATGCGTCTTGGTTTCGTAGGAACCTATGGATTGGAGTTGCATGGCGTGGCCTTCGTTTGCTGTAGACCAGATTGTAGACCGGTTGACTGGCAAACGCGGGTCAATGATGCGATACGGAAGTGCGTCGCGCCAACAAACAAAGCCAGACAACTGGCGATATGTCACGGAGGGGATGTAAATCCAGAGCCACGACTTACTACGCCAAGCCCCCTTACCTCGTGTGACCACGGAGGGTGTTGGGACGACCGAGGCAATCGCTATAGCGGTATTGGGAAAACGCTTTTTCGCAGCGATGGGAAAACCTGTCAAAAGATGGGCAACATGCTGCATTGCAACTGAGCCGCCGATTCCGACTGATTTTGACGTTCAAGGTTTTGTGCCAGAACGTGAGAGAGCTGAAGCGGCCACTCAATGCAGGCCCGGATCCTTATATTGGCAACTGGTACGAACGGGCGATGCAAGTCGCTCCAGACCAATAGAACACTGAACTGTTTACCGTGCCTTCCTGACCGAAAAGGGGATTACATTTTCTGAGCCATAAAAAGCACCCGGGCCGTGCTGCGAAATGAATATGCCAACGGTTTGAAATGAAAAAGTCAGCGTTCGCTGGAAGAAAAAAAGCCCCGACACAACCGTTATGGTGGTTTGGGACCTTGGGTGCGAACAGCTTGTCTTTTTCCACATCGGCTGAAGGCTGGTCGCTATACTTGACCATCTAAATAGTCAATTTAAAAAAAGGCGTGACCCCCATGCAAGTGAGCGTCGCAGACATCAAAGCCAAGTTCACCGCCATTGCCCGGCAGGCCGATGCGGGGCAAGAGGTGATCATCACCAACCGAGGCCGGCCCGCTTATCGGCTTCTGCCCATTACTCCGGCATCTCTGCGCGCGCCTTTTCCTGACGTCACGGCACTGGCCATGCAGTCCCAACCCAGCCAAATGCTGGAGCGCGGCAGCTTTGTGGCTGGCTGGCGTGCGCAGAATGAGCGGTTTTAGCCTGCCATGCCGAGTGCCGTTTATGTGGACACCAGTCTGTTGCTGGCTGCCTTTAGCAATGAGCCGAGCCAGCCAACCGCTCTTGCGCTGCTGCAAGCCCCGCAATGGTCTCAGGTTTGCGTCAGCGACTGGGTTCTAGCCGAGTTTGCTTGTGCGCTGCACACCAAAGTGCTGCGTGGTGAGACATCTCTTGAGGTGGCGCACGCCATTGACCAAACCATCAAACGTTTGCTCGATGAGGGTGCCCTGCAACGCCTGCCCGTGCTGCGTGAAGACTACAGCGCTGTGCAACGGGCGACTCCTGGCATCAAATGCCTGGTGCGCGGTGCCGATGCGTTGCATTTGGCCGTGGCGGCCAGAAGCGGCATGACCCACTTCGCCAGTCTGGACAAAACGCAGCGCCTCGCGGCTCAGCAGTGGCTTCAGGCCGTTCAATGCGTGCCTGAGCTAACGGTCTGACAATAGGTTTTAACGCATAACCTTTATCACTGACACCATGAACGACGAAAAACTGACACCCAGCTCCCCTACCCCTATCACCCGCATTCGCCAGGACATCCGGTCCATGCATGCTTACACAGTACAAGACGCCACGGGCATGGTCAAGCTGGACGCGATGGAGAACCCGCATCGTTTGCCAGCTGCACTGCAGGCACATTTGGGTCAGCGGCTGGGCGCGCTGGCTATCAACCGCTACCCGGACGGTCGGGTCAATGATTTGCGCAAGGCGCTGGCCGACTACGCGCAAATGCCCGATGGCTTTGACATCATGCTGGGCAATGGGTCTGATGAGTTGATTTCACTATTGGCGGTGGCTTGCGATGTGCCAAACGCCTCCATCCTGTCGCCACTCCCCGGCTTCGTGATGTACGCCATGAGCGCGCAATTGCAGGGCTTGCCGTTCATCGGCGTGCCGCTGACGACTGACTTTGAACTTGATGAAGCCGCTATGCTGGCCGCCATTGCCAAAAGCAAACCTGCCATCACCTATCTGGCCTACCCCAACAATCCGACCGCCAATCTTTGGGACGACGCGGTGATAGAAAACATCATCAATGCCGTGGGCCAGCAGGGCGGCCTGGTGGTGATGGATGAGGCCTACCAGCCTTTTGCCAGCAAAAGCTACATCAACCGCATCGCCCAACATAGTCACGTGCTGTTGATGCGCACGCTCAGCAAGTTTGGCCTGGCAGGTGTGCGGCTGGGCTACATGATGGGCCCCAAAGCGCTGATTGCCGAGATCGACAAGGTGAGGCCGCCGTACAACATCAGCGTTCTCAACTGTGAGTGCGCGCTTTTCGCACTTGAAAATAAAGAAGTATTTTCGGCGCAAGCGCTTGATTTAATTGCGCAGCGTGCTATGGTTTTTGAATCGCTTAAAAAGATGCCTGGCGTCCAGTGCTGGAAAAGCGAGGCCAACATGATCCTTGCCCGCGTGACGGACAGCAGCAAGACTTTTGAAGCCATGAAGGCGCTCGGCGTGCTGGTGAAAAACGTTTCTAAAATGCACCCATTGCTTGCCAACTGCCTGCGTCTGACGGTTGGCACTGCCGATGAAAACCTGCTGATGCTCGCAGCGCTTGAAAAATCTTTATGACCACAACGCCAATCACCACACCTTTTCCTCGTATTGCCGAAGTTTCGCGCAACACCGCCGAGACCAAAATCACCGTCAAGCTGAACCTCGACGGCACCGGCCAAGCCAGCTTGTCAACCGGCATCGGCTTTTTTGACCACATGCTGGATCAGATCGCCAGGCATGGCCTGATTGATCTGGACATTCAGTGCGTGGGCGACCTGCACATTGACGGCCACCACACGGTGGAAGATGTAGGCATCACTTTCGGCCAGGCCGTGGCCCAGGCGGTGGGCGACAAAAAGGGCTTGCGCCGCTACGGCCACGCCTACGTGCCGCTTGATGAGGCTTTGAGCCGCGTGGTGGTGGATTTTTCAGGCCGTCCGGGGCTGGAAATGCATGTACCGTTCAAAAGCGGCATGATCGGTACCTTTGACAGCCAGTTGGCATATGAGTTTTTCCAGGGTTTTGTGAACCACGCATTTGTCACGCTGCACATCGACAACTTGCGCGGCGAGAATTCTCATCACCAGGCTGAAACGGTGTTTAAAGCTTTTGCGCGCGCCCTGCGCATGGCGCTGGAGATTGACCCGCGTGCTGCCAACGTGATTCCGTCGACCAAAGGCTCTTTGTAGCTGTAAAAAAGTCGAAAACAGCCGATTTTAGGCATGCTTTAGGCTTTTAGCTCAATAAAAGCATGCGTCAGCAGCTCCTTATTTAATAGCAATTAATTTTTAATGACTTCATCCAAAACCGTTGCGGTCGTTGACTACGGCATGGGCAATCTGCGCTCCGTGTCGCAAGCTGTGCAGCATGCAGCGCAGGGCAGCGGGTTTGAGGTGGTGGTCACCTCCCGGCCAGAAGTCGTGATGGCTGCTGAGCGCATCGTATTGCCGGGGCAGGGCGCCATCGCCGATTGCATGCGCGAGCTGACTGAATCGGGTTTGCTTGAGTCGGTGCTGCACGCCGCAGCCAACAAACCCTTGTTTGGCGTGTGCGTGGGCATGCAAATGCTCTTGACGCACAGTGCAGAGGGCCGACCTGGAGACGACGGTGCGGGTACGCCGGGGCTGGGTTTTGTGCCTGGTGAAGTTCTCAAGTTTGACCTGGCCGGGCAGCTGCAGGCCGACGGCAGCCGCTACAAAGTACCGCAAATGGGCTGGAATCAGGTGAGCCAGTCCTTACTGAATGACAAGTGCAGTCACCCGATTTGGCAAGGCGTGCCAGACAATTCTTACTTTTACTTCGTCCACAGTTTTTACGCCCGTCCGTCTGATGCGCGCCACACAGCGGGCGTGACTTGCTATGGCCAATGCTTTACCGCAGCGATTGCACGCGATAATATTTTTGCGACCCAGTTTCACCCCGAAAAAAGTGCAGCCCAAGGCCTTGCTTTGTATCGCAATTTTCTGAGCTGGAATCCTTAATTCAGTTGTTTCGTTTTTAACCGCCACATGCTACTTATCCCCGCGATTGACCTGAAAGACGGTCACTGCGTACGCCTCAAACAAGGCGACATGGATCAATCAACCGTCTTTAGCGAGGACCCGGCGGCCATGGCCAGACGCTGGGTCGACAAAGGAAATTTTCCGGCTCGCGATACGCGTGCTGAGCCCGCTCTGTGGCCAGGGCGCGGACTTGATCAAAGGAAAACGGAGCCGCCCCAGCCAAGGCTGGAAGGGCGACGAGGAGCAGGATGAGCGAGGGGCAGAGGAGTTTCATCGGCGGTATAATTTAATAAGCGCAGGTAGGTAATGCGCCACCCATTGGGTGCAAGACAAATTAGTTAAGCTAGTAAGGTAAACTCCGTAGCAGCCTACTTTGGAGGCCATTTCGCACCGCCGCATCCGCCCATGCTCCAGCCTCAGAACTCGGCTTCTACCTAGGTTAGCCCCCATATTCGTTCGGCAATATTTCTTGCATCCACTGGGGATGCCTGCTCCTACTGGCGGCGCATGAAAATTGGATTCAACTTACTACTTTATACGGGCCACGTTACCGAGGCTAATTTCTCCGTCCTCCCCAAACTCAAAGCCGCTGGCTACGATGGGGTAGAGATCCCGCTTTTCGATGTTAGCAGCGTCGATCATTTCAAGACCATCGCCAAAGCCTGTGCGGATAACGGCTTGCTAGTCAATGCCGTCACCGTCCTGCCCGACGAGGAGCACAACGCCATTTCTCCCGTGGCTGCTAACCGCCAGGGAGCCATCGATCACCTGCACAAAGTCATCGAATGCGCGCACGCCGCCACCGTGGGAAATATCTGTGGGCCGTTCTATCAAGTGCTAGGAAATTTCACCGGAGCCTATCCCAC
>JAYURC010000046.1:0-10082 GCA_043756405.1 Polaromonas sp. | reverse complement strand
CCCGCCTGTTTGGTTTTAGTTGCGGTCTGGCTGGCACTTAGCTCACGCGCTTCAATGATCTCGACATCCTTGGCCAGAATGTTGATGTCGCCTGCTGGTGCAATGATGTCACTGCCAACTTGCCTGAAGCTCTGCCCGGCAGTCAGGCTGACGTTGCCTTTGACTGAGCCGACAGTAGACGCGGCAGCAGACGTTGAGCGGCCTTGCTCGTCTTTAGAGTCTTGCTTGCTGCCAATAAAAAAGCCGTTGTCTGTCAGGCTGAAGCCCGATGATTTGGTTTCTTTGAAGCTGCTGGAGCTGGCTGTGTTGGTGCCTGCGGTGATGCTTAAGTTGTTGCCTGCGCGCAGGGTCAAGTCAAGGTCAGCAATCATGTTGCTGGCGTTGACGGTGATGTCTTGGCCTGACTTGACACTGACCGTGTTGCCGCCCAGGTTGCTGGCCACAGCCTGGGTGCTGGCGCTGGTGGTGCGGATTTCTGTCGAGCTGGAGCTGAACAGGCTGCTGCCTTCGGTGTAGCTGGCGCGGTTGTCGTATTTGCTTGACTGACCCGCTGTGATGTTGACATTGCCTCCGGCATTGAGGGTAAGGTCTTGCTTGGCATCCACGTTGGCGGCGCGTGTGGTGATGTTATTGCCCGCCTGCAGTGTGATGCTGCCCGGGCTTTGAACCTGACTGCCCACGTCTGTGCCCTGGCCCATGCGGGCGTAGTTGCGGGCGTCCCAAGTCAGATTCATGTCTTCGCTGGTGTTGACGGTGGACAGCGACAGGTTGCGCCCAGCGTCGAGTACCGTTTGGCCTGCTGGTGCGTTGTTGGCGACGATAGCGGCTGTCAGGTTCATGTCGCGGCCAGCGCTGGCTATCAAAGTGCCTTGGCCTTGCGCATTGCCCGTTACGTAAAGGCCGGCTACCCGGTCGATGGTGGTGGCGCTGAAAACGCCTACACCCGCGCGGTTGGTGGCGCTGCTGGTTTGAGTGGTTATGTTGATGTCCCGCCCGGCAGTAACGACCATCTGGCTGCCCGCTGTGATGGCCCCGCCAATGTTGTTGACGTCGACATTGGCCTTGATGCCAACGGCGTTAGCGTTGATGCGCCCGCCTAGGTTGGTCACGTTTTGGCCACTTAAGCGCACCACATCGCGCCCGGCAATGGTGCCGGTGTTGTTGATGTCACCAGTCAGGTTGATGTTGACTTGGCGGCCAGCGAGCAGGCTGCCGCTACCGTCAATGTCGCCGGGTTGCACCCGTACGTATACGCGCGGCACCAGCGCTTGGGCGGTGCTGCCGTCGGGCAGCGTGACGGTTTGCTCGACCAGCCAGACGATGTCGCTGGTCAATTGGGCCATTTGCGCTGCACTCAAGGCAATGCCGGGGCGTACATTGAACTGTTTGGCGTAGGTGACGGCGTTGTCCATCAAGGCACGGTACTGCTCGTCTTGGCTACCGTAATTGCTTAAAAAACGCTGGCCGGTGAGCTGGGCAACTTGCTCGTTGACCAAGCGCTGCTCATAAAAGCCATCACCCAAGCGTTTTTGTGTTTTGGCTGGGTCTATGCCGAGTTGACTCAGCATGTAGTCGCTGGATAGCCATTTGCCGTAGTTGGCAAAGCGGGGGTCAGTTTCAATTAAAAAGTTGCCAGTGGGGGAGGGGTTGTTGCGAAACAGGCTAGACGGTAGCGGCTGCTGCACCACTACGCTGCGCACTGCGCCAACGCCGCCTGCTACTAGTGGCGCACTGTTTACGGTATTAACAGGCGCAACAGCTGCGTTGTTCGTATTCACGGCAGCGTTAGCCAGCACTGCCGTTGAGGCTGCGCCAACCGTGCTGGCCGCCGCGGCAGCACCCAGCTGCAAGGCCGATGCGTTGCTTACACCGGGGACGGTGTTTTGCTGGTAGCTGACGGTGTTCAATCTCACAGTGCGCGGAAATTCCTGATAGTAGGCAGATGAGCGGTAGCCGTAGATAGGGCTGCAATCGCCAAAGAAGTCGCAATCTTCATCAATCTGGCCAAAAATATTGACCGTACCGCTGCGGCGCGTAGGCGCGTTAATCTGTAGCTCGCGGTTGTCTACTGTTGCGCCTCGAATCGCCAAGTTGCGCCCAGCGATGATGCGGCTGTCTTGGTTGACTGCGCTTTGGCTTGCATCGATGACCAGGTCACCGCCCGACAGAATGCGGGCTGGCTTGGTGCTGGTGACGACTGGTGTGGTTGTTGTTTCGGTGTAGGTGCGGTAGTCGGCTGAGATCATCCGGTCGAACTCACCAAATGGTGGCCTCACTTCAGCCACGAAAGTAGTTAAACGGGCCTGTAGCAGTCGCCAGGGTTGTGCGGCTGCCTCCCAATCGTCAAGTTCTTTTTGCGGTCGTGGGGAACAAATGGTCTGGTCACCACCAGAGTCGCAAACCACGTCGCTGGGTTTCGGACCAGGAATATTGATAGTTGGCGCTGTCACGCCTAAATCAGCCCAGATCGTTGAATTTTTGTCGTATGACAAAAGCATGGGGGATGTGGTGCAAGTTTGACTGTCGTATCCACCGGAACACACCTCGAAGGACTCGCGAATCGCCCGAGGCCCATTGAAGTAGGTGCCAAAAATAGGGTTGGCATAACGAGCGTTTGTTATCGGTACGTAGAAGAAAAAATTAAAACTAAATTGATTAGACGCTTCATCCCCAGCAGAAACGCGATCACCGTACCAAGCAACCTCAGATTCGTTAACCCAATTGCCGGTGCCAGTTCTTCGATCTGTCTGTTGACCGCTTGATCCGTCAGTCAGCACGTATGCAAGGGCTGTATTGTTATTGCCCAAACGCGCTGTTGTAATCGCCACATTACCTAGCGCTTCAATCGTTGCACTGGTGTTTTGAATATCTGTGGCGCGCCCCGTTGCAATGCGATTGGAATCCAAAGCTCCGCCAATCGCCAAATCACCTGCGCTAAAGATCAATGCGCCGTCTGTGTTGTTAACAAACTGCGCGCCAATATTGAGGCTGTCGCGTGCGGCAACAGTGCCTGCTTGCGTCACGCCGCCTACCGTCTCGCTCGTGTTGTTGATGGTGGTGGCTGCAACGCTCAGTTGGTCACCATAAATACGGCCACTGCCAATGTTGTTGAGCGTGGTGGCACTTACTTCAGTCACAACGCCATCAATGATGCCGCGATTGCTCAGCGTGTTGGCCGCCGTCACGCGCGTGGTGGTGCCCAAGATGTCGCCCGTGGCCGTATTGTCAATGTTGCGCGCGGCAACGGTTAGCGTTTGACCAGCTTGCAATTTGCCTTGGTTGACGAGGTCACCGCCCACAGTCACGTTCAGGTTGCGCCGGGCCACCACTTCTGCACCGGGGCCGCTGGTGAAATTGCCAGTAAGGTCAATAGTGACGTCATTTTGCGACTGCACTTTGCCGCTGCCAGTCAGGCTGTTGGCGCGCAGTGTGTTGCTTTGGCCAGCAATCAACGTACCTGCGGTGTTGTCAATCGCAAGCGTGCGCGCACTGGCACGGTCTTCGATCAACAGTGCATTGCCTGCGCTGACCAACCCGCCAGTGTTGTTAACAGTGCCTGTCGATGCAACAGTTACGTTGTTGTCTGCAACTATTGCACCCGCAGTGTTGTCGACGTTTGCAGCGGTAAGGACAACGTTGGTCGCTACTATGCCCACGTTTGCGCTGCGGCCGTTGCTGTTGACCAGTGCTGCAGCTGCCAGCGTCACGGTACCAGTCGCACCGTTGCTGCGCAGCAAGCCGTTGTCGTTATTCAAGGTGCCGGATTGGGCGTTCAAATTAAGGTCGCCATTGGCCTGAATGCGGCCACCCTGGTTGTTCAGGCCCGTCGTAAGCCAATTAATTCCACTGGAGCTGGCGATTTCACCACCCGCGCAATTTCCCAATTGCGAGCTAGATCCAGTGATGGCGCCAATTGCACCGATGTAGCCAGCACTGTTATCAACTGTGCCGGTGCTTAAAGTCAATGAGCCAGCACTGATGATGCCGCCTGCGCTGCCGGGAAAACTGCTGGTGTAGCCAACGGCATCAGTATTGGTCAGCGCTTGGCCGCTGGTATTGATGACGGCGGCAGTGCCTGCTTGAACCAGCCCAGCGCTGTTATTTAGTGCACCGGATGCAACGGTAACGCCTAGGGTGCCCACAACAGTGCCATGTTGGTTGTTGAACAGTTGGGCACTGGTGTCAATCGCAACGTTTTGTCCCGCGATAGTGCCGCCTGAAGTTTGGCCGCTGGCATTGCTGTTGTTTAGGCCTCGGTTGGTAAGGGTAACGTCGCCGGCCGCCAGAATGCTGCCGCTGTTGTTCAATGTGAGGTCAGAGGTGGTGATTGCTACGCTGCCCTGCACCGACGCGGTAGTGCCGCGTGTGTTGTTTAGCTCGACTGCGCGCAGGGTCACGCCCTGGGTGGCAGCTATCAAACCCCGTGTGTTGTTAACTCCTTCACTTGAAGATACATCCAGCGACCCATTGGCGGTAATGCTCCCGGCCTCGTTGGTGACATTGCCTGCCAAGGTTGTGAGATTTCCAGCGGCAGAGATATTGCCCGCGTTGTTGTTTAGTGCGCCGGTAGTGGACAGACTCAGATTGGCAGCGCCATTAGTTCGCACCGATCCGCCTTGGTTGTTGATACTTGCTGCGCGAAGCGTAGTGTCGCCGTTGCTGGCAAGTGTGCCCCCCCCATTGTCGAATCCGCCGCTGACATTCATGGTTGTTTGGCCCGCGCCAAACTGCGTGATGTCTCCGCCCCGGTTATCGAGGCTGATTGCATTGATCGACAAGCTGTTGGCTTGCGTGCTGGCTCCTCGGTGGTCTATGTTTGTTGCAGACAAAACCAGTGCGCCGTTACCTGTCATTTGGCCACCTTGGCCGTTCAATGTTTGAGTGGTAACGGTTAACGTGCCCGTGCCCGCGTGCTCAAGCTTGCCGTTTTCATTAACCAGGGTTTGCGAATTCAGGCTCACAGAATTGCCATTGCTGGCGATGCGACCACCGCTGTTGTCTAGGTCGCCTGCTACGCTGATTGTTGTGTTGCCCGTACCCGTTTGAATCAATTCTCCACCAACGTTAGACAGGCTGTTCGCACCCATCTGCAGCTGGCCGGTAGACACCGCCGCACCGTCGGTGCGCACGGCTTGACCTGCGGAAATCACCAAAAGCCCAGAATTAGTGACAGTCGCTTGGCTAGCGTTAATGCTTTGTGCGGAATTCAATGTCAGGTTAGCTGCTGAAACATTGCCGCGGCTCAGGTCGATCTGTACGGCGGAAACCGTTAAATCAGCACTGGCGGCTGTGCGGCCGTTCAGCGCTACGTTATCGGCGGCAACCTTTAAATTGCCAGTACTCGCAATACTGCCATCAGGGTTTAAGCCTGCAGCCAGAACCGACCCGGTGCTCGACACCAGTGTGGCCCCGGAACCAATGGCCTGTAGCAAGGTGTTGCCCTGTGCGGCAACCATGCCAGTGTTCATAATATTGCCCTGCGCATCCAGTACGGTGTTGGCCTGCGCATAAACAGTACCGCTGTTGCTAATGCTGTTGGCTACCCCAGCAGTAGCGCCAGTGGTCTGCAGTTGCACATTACCCGCGGCCGTGATATTGCCGCTGTTGGTCAACATGCCATCAACGCTGACTCGCACCTGCCCCGCACTGGCGCCGATATTGCCAGCATTGCGCACGCCCACGCCTGCTTCAGTACCAATCAGCAAAATCTTGCCTGCGTACATGCCGCCCAGTTCGGATACGTCTAGCGCGTAAACCGGCTGCGCACCTTCGCCGCCTGACTTGCCCATAACGGCTGGGTCGCCGCCTTGGGGCGCTGCAACTTGATTGGCACCCGTGACTACGCTGAGGTTATTGGCCCAAATACCGCCATTGACTTGCACGGCACGGGCCAGGATAGCTGTGTAGTCAGCGCTACTGGTGTCCAGGCCACGGCCGTTGACGGTGACATCACCGCGCTGCACCAGGTAGCCGTCAAGGCTGCCGCCATTGACCACGGCACTGCCCGTGGTAATAGTGACCCGGCTGGCGTTGATAAAGCCGCCGCCGTCAATGGCCACGCCCGCTGGGTTGGCAATAACCACTTCGGCGCGCTGGCCGGCCACTTCAATGTAGCCACGCAGCTGGCTGGGGGCAGACGAGTTGACTTCGTTCAATATCACCCGTGCGCCACCGGTGGCCAGCCACGGGTTGCCCGGCACGTAGCCACCCAGCTGGGTTGTGGCATTGGTGCGGCTGTTGTTCAAGATAACGCCTTGGCCATTCACATCAAACTGGCTGTAGGTGTTGCGGCTAACGCCAGCGGCGCTTGGCGTTTGAATGTTGACCAGCGGCACGCCGTTGGCACTGTTTAAAACGGTGGGACGCTGGTTGCTGGGGGCGGCGCGGTCAGCAATGATTTGCGCGTGCGCGCTTGGGCCTGTCGCCAAGCCTGCGGCGAACAATATCAAGCCCAGACTGGCGACTACGGCTGCACATACAGGACGCAAGGCGAGGGTGGCAGCGGCGCGGGTGGCTGTGGCGCCAGTGCTGTCTGGCAAAGTGGTGTCGCCGCTGGCGGCTTTGCCTGGCCCGCTGGCAATTTCAGCCACCGCCATCATTTGGCCGCGGTTTTTGTTGAAGACGATGCGGTAGAGGCTCTTGTTCATGATGGCTGCCTGGTCGAGATGAAGTAGTAAGTGCGTAAGTGCGAAAAAAAGTGTTGGCGCTGGCGTTGCTTGTCAGCCCGCTTAAAAGCTCAGGTTCAAGTTAAAGCCATAAGATTTTTTGGCGGTTCTAAAGCCCTCGGGCTTGCTCACGGGCGCGGCCATAAATACTTCGTATTGCAAGTTTTTAACGCCGCCGCGCATACCGATAGCTGCACCGGCTAATCGCTTGCCAAGCAAGTCTTGGCTGCTAGGGCCGGACACTTTGCCAAAATCCAGCGCTGCATAAACTACTTGGCCGCTATCGGCAAGGGGTAAGCTCACTTCGTTGCGTATCGTCCAGCCGCGCTCGGCAGACAAGCTGCCTTCGCCGTCAAAACCGCGCACGGTGTAGCGCCCGCCAATGGCGAAGCGGTCTTGCGGCGTAAGCGGGGTGCGATTGGCCTGCATGCGCCAAGCGCCGGTGTACTTGAATTTTTGGTCGCCTAGCTTGAAAGGGGCGTTAACGCTGACATCAGTGGTTACCAGTCCAAAGCGTGACGTGCCTTCGCCAAAATTGTCTTCGGGTGCTTTCAAAGAGCCGAAGGCACCAGTGCCGCGTTTAAAGGCGAGGTTGGCGTCAACCACGGCTGAGCCTACAAATTCACGGTGCGCCAGTGCGGCTTCCCAGCCGCCGACTTTGCGCTGCTGCACCTCAACTTCGGTGTCGTCAATGAAGTTGTTTGACTTGCGCTTGAAGGCGCGCAGCGACACCGTGGTTTTGCGGCTGGCGTCGCGGTAAATCAGGCGCGACAGCTTGACTTCAGCGTTGCCGCTGGTGCCGCGGTAAATGTAGTCTTGGTTAATGCCGAACACGGTTTGAAAGTAGCGGCTGCTGCTGAAAGTGGTGGCCAATGCCCAATACCCAAAAGGAACAGAGTAGTGCACCGTTCCACCCTTGGTGCCGCGCGGACCGGGGTCTCGGCCGCCCAACTCGCGGTTCAGGCTCATGTAGAACAGGTCGTTAAGTGTTAACCAGTGGTCGTAGCTGAAAGTCGCGCCGCCTTGGTACTTGCCGGTGCCTTTAGTGCCGCTGTTGTCTGCGAACAAGCTGATGCGAAACGGCAGCGTTTGCTGCCAGCTGATAACCAAGTCGCTGTTGCCGGGCTGGGCGTCTGGCCCGTCGGCGGGTTCAATCTTAATGTCGGCCTCAGCCGTGGGCACTCGTTTGAAGTTCTCCAGGCCTTGCTCAATGTCGCGCAGGTTTAACAAGTCACCGGTCTTAGCGGGAATGGCGTTGCGGGCGGTAGCGCGCAGGCTGGTGCCGTCGGCAAATCGAATGGTGCGAATGCGCCCAGGGACGATAGTGAGCGCAAGAACGCCGGGCTTGAGGTCTTGCGGCTCGGCCAGTATGCGGCTGGTCACAAAGCCCATGGCTATCAAGGCATCTTGTGCGCGCTGTAGCAACACATTGATGCTCTGCGCCCCCAAGCATTTACCAATGGGACTGTCGTCGTTTTGTGGGCCGTTCAGCGCGTTCAACGCCCAGTCGAAACGATCAGCCGCGTCGCCGCGCAATGTGACCTGGGTGATGTCAAAACACGGCGTTTCTGCAGCGGGCAACCTGGTTTGGGCGGGTGCAGCAACCGGCGGCTGGACATCAACGCGAGGTTCTTGCCTTTCGCGAGCAGCACGTTCGCGCTCAAACTGGCGGCGCTGCTCACCGCTAGGGTCAATCGTGGGCGGGCTGGTCTGGGCTTGCGCGACACTGACTAGCACACTAGCCCACACCAAAGCGTGCACGGCGGCCGCAACGCTGCGGCTATGCCTATGCAATTGAAAACCAAAACTTGTAACCACTTCGACCGCCTGTGTGTAACTTAAAGGACGCAACTGTAAAGATGTTCGCATGGCTTGTGAGGGTTTGCCTTTGGTTTTAAGAGCTTTAGCTTGTAACGGCCACATATTGTGAGGTGTTAGGTAGCTTTTGTTGCCGTCTGGCGTCACTACAACCAGGTAAATTGAAAATCAAACATTAAGTTATTGACACACCCTGCGACACAATTTCTTGACGATAAGGTCACCGTACGCAAACGGTGACACGGATCAATATCAGGACTTTCAATGGCTAGCGTTTTTTACAACTGTTTGATGTCTGTTAAGCGAATGAGCGCGTGAGCAAAAAGCTCCTGTTCAGACAGCTGAATTCACCCCGTATTCCTCAACCCAGCCGCAATCCCATTGATCGAAATATGAATCCCGCGTTGCACGCGTTCGTCGGCCTGGCCCGCACGGTAGCGGCGCACCATCTCTACCTGCAGGTGGTGCAGGGGGTCGATGTAAGGGAAGCGGTGGCGGATGGAGCGTTGCAGGGATGCGTTGTCTGCCAGCAAATGCTTTTCGCCGGTGATGAGTGCCAGGGCGCCGACGGTGCGGTGCCATTCTGCTTCGATAGCGCTGAAGATCTTTTTGCGCAGTTTGGCATCGGCGACCAGCTCTGAGTAGCGTGATGCGAGAGCCAGGTCGCTTTTGGCCAGAACCATGTCCATGTTGCTTAAAAGCGTTCTGAAAAACGGCCATTCCTTGACCATTTTTTGCAACAGGGCGGTGGCTTCTTTTCTTTTGGCAGGCGTTCCCCCATCGGCCAGCATGACCTCAACCGCCGAGCCAAAGCCGTACCAGCCGGGCAGCGTCAGGCGGCATTGGCCCCAGCTGAAGCCCCAGGGGATGGCGCGCAGGTCTTCAATTTTTTGCGACGGTTTGCGCGATGCGGGGCGTGAGCCGATGTTGAGTTCTGCAATCTCGCGTATCGGCGTGGCGCTAAAAAAGTATTCGGTGAAGCCCGGGGTTTCGTACACCAGCGCGCGGTAGGCTGCCATGCTGCTGGATGACAGGGTAGCTGCGGCTTGTAAAAACGCCTGGGTTGCAGGCTTGGTGGGTTGCAGCAGCGTGGCCTCCAGGGTGGCGGCTACCAAAGTTTCGAGGTTGCGCCTGCCGATTTCGGGGTTGGCGTATTTGGAGCCAATCACTTCGCCCTGCTCGGTCAGGCGGATTTGGCCGCGTACCGTGCCGGGGGGTTGCGCCAGGATGGCTTGGTAACTTGGACCACCGCCACGGCCAACGGTGCCGCCGCGGCCGTGGAACATGCGCAACGTGATTCCGTGAGACTTGGCCAATTCGTCAAACAATTCCACCAGTGCAATTTCAGACCGATACAGCTCCCAGTTGCTGGTAAAAATGCCGCCGTCCTTGTTGCTGTCTGAATAGCCCAGCATGATGTCTTGCTCAGCCCCGCTGCGCTTGACGAGCTGTGCGATGCCGGGCAGGGCGTAAAACTCGCGCATGATCGGCGCGGCGTTGCGCAGGTCTTCGATGGTCTCAAAAAGCGGTACGACGATCAGGTCGTTAGTTGCTTTGTTATCAAGCGTGCTTGCCATTAGCCCCACTTCTTTTTGCAGC
>JAYURC010000045.1:0-10132 GCA_043756405.1 Polaromonas sp. | reverse complement strand
CATCGCCGGGCTGACCAAATGCGTTCGCCCGCCCGCGCCCTGGCGACCTTCAAAGTTGCGGTTGCTGGTACTGGCACAGCGCTCACCGGGCTCCAGTTTGTCGGCGTTCATGGCCAGGCACATGCTGCAGCCGGGTTCGCGCCATTCAAAGCCTGCAGCTTTGAAAATCACGTCTAGGCCTTCGCGCTCGGCTTGTTCCTTGACCAAGCCTGAGCCGGGTACGACCAGCGCAAGCTTGATATTTTTTGCCACTTTTTGGCCGATTTTTTTGATCACGGCAGCAGCTTCGCGCATGTCTTCAATCCGGCTGTTGGTGCAGCTGCCAATAAAGACTTTATCCACATACAAGTCATTCAATGCTTTACCCGGCTCCAGATTCATGTACTTCAGCGCACGCTCAATGGCATCGCGCTTGTTGGCGTCTTTTTCCTTGTCGGGGTCGGGCACGATGTCGTTGATCGACAGCACCATTTCGGGTGAAGTGCCCCATGTGACTTGCGGTGTGATCTGGGTTGCGTCCAGCTCAACAGTTTTGTCAAACACGGCGCCTGCGTCTGATTGCAGCGTTGACCAGTAACGCACGGCCATGTCCCACTCCACACCCCCAACAAACTGGCCAGTTTGTCGATCTGTTCCTGGCGACAGCAACCGGCCCTTGACGTAATCGATCGTTTTCTGGTCGACTGCCACCAAGCCAGCACGCGCACCGGCTTCTATCGCCATGTTGCAGACCGTCATCCGGCCTTCCATGCTCAGTGCCTGAATGGCTGCGCCCGCGAACTCAATCGTGTAACCGTTGCCGCCCGCTGTGCCAATTTTGCCAATGATGGCCAGCACGATGTCTTTGCCGGTACAGCCTGCAGGAAGCGTACCTTCGACTTTAATCAGCAAGTTTTTTGCTTTTTTTGCCAGCAACGTGTTGGTGGCCAGCACGTGCTCGACTTCACTCGTGCCAATGCCGTGCGCTAACGCGCCAAAAGCGCCATGCGTAGATGTGTGTGAATCGCCGCACACGACTGTCATGCCTGGGAGCGTGGCGCCGTTTTCAGGCCCCATCACATGCACGATGCCCTGGCGTTTGGAGAGGAAGGGAAAGAACGCCGCAGAGCCGAACTCCTTGATATTGGCGTCCAGTGTGGTGATTTGTTCTTTGCTGACCAGATCCGTGATGCCGTCGTAACCCAGCTCCCAGCCAGTGGTCGGGGTGTTGTGATCAGCCGTAGCGACGATCGAAGAAATGCGCCAGACTTTACGCTTGGCTTCTCTGAGGCCTTCAAATGCTTGCGGGCTGGTGACCTCATGCACCAGGTGCCGGTCAATGTAAAGGATGGACGTGCCGTCATCTTCAGTGTGAATGACGTGCTCGTCCCAAATTTTGTCGTAAAGGGTTTTTGCCATTTTTTCTTTCGGTGTTACCGATTTTAGATGCCTTGGCTCGCGCTTTTGAAACACCAAAAAAAACCCGTTGACGCTGCCATCAACGGGATGTTTGTTGAGCCGTGGCGTTCAGCGCTGGACCAAAGGCGCGACGTCTCGCGACACGGAACCGGTAAACAACTGGCGCGGACGGCCAATTTTGTACTCGGGGTCGCCAATCATTTCATTGAGCTGGGCAATCCAGCCGACGGTACGTGCCAGTGCAAAAATGGCAGTAAACAGCGGCACAGGAATACCAATGGCCCGTTGCACAATGCCAGAATAAAAATCGACGTTAGGGTAGAGCTTGCGGCTGACGAAATAATCGTCTTCGAGCGCAATCTTTTCCAGTGCCATGGCCAACTTGAACAACGGGTCGTTTTGCAGGCCCATTTCAACGAGCACTTCCTTGCAGGTTTCCTGCATCAGCTTGGCGCGTGGGTCGTAATTCTTGTAGACGCGGTGACCAAACCCCATCAGCTTGACGCCAGAGTTTTTGTCTTTGACCTGCTTGATGAACTCACCGATTTTCTCGATGCCGCCGTTCTTTTGAATGTCACCGAGCATGTTCAGTGCCGCCTCATTCGCGCCGCCATGTGCTGGGCCCCACAAGCAGGCCACGCCAGCTGCAATGGCAGCGAACGGATTGGTACCAGACGAGCCACAAAGGCGCACGGTTGACGTCGATGCGTTCTGCTCATGGTCGGCATGCAAGATAAAAATGCGATCCAATGCGCGTTCAAGTACCGGGTTGACTTTGTAGTCTTCGCACGGCGTAGCGAACATCATATGCAAAAAGTTGCCAGCGTAACTCAAGCTGTTCTTTGGGTACATATAGGGCTGGCCCATGGTGTACTTATAGGCCATTGCCACGAGTGTGGGCAGTTTGGCAATCAGGCGAATGGCGGAGATGTCGCGGTGCTCTGGGTTGGTGATGTCGGTGCTGTCATGGTAAAAAGCCGATAAGGCTCCGACCAGGCCGGTCATGATGGCCATTGGATGAGCGTCGCGGCGAAAGCCACGCAGGAAAAACTGCATTTGCTCGTTGACCATCGTGTGGTTGGTCACGCGGGAAACAAAATCTGTTTTTTGCGCTACGTTTGGCAGCTCGCCGTAAAGCAGCAGGTGGCAAGTTTCCATGTAGTCGCAATTGGTGGCGAGCTGCTCGATAGGGTAGCCGCGGTACAACAATTCGCCCTTGTCGCCGTCAATGTAGGTAATAGATGACTGGCACGCAGCGGTTGACAAAAACCCCGGGTCGTACGTAAACATGCCTGTTTGCGCATACAACTTGCGGATGTCAACCACGTCTGGCCCAACGCTGCCTTGGTAAATCGGCATCTCAATGCTGGGGCTGCCATTGCTAAACGACAGGGTGGCTTTGTTGTCAGCGAGCTTCATAGTGCTTCTTTCGTATCGGGTTAAATGGGTGCTAAATGTAAGCGTTGGCAACTTTGCCTTGAGGCCGCAGCAAGTTTAAAACTTGCTGCGCTTCAAAAGTAGAGGCGCTGGCCTTGGAGTCAGCTTCAAGCAACTCACTGGGCTGCTTGCGTTGTAACAGCAAGTCCAGCAGATCGTTGTCAGATAGCGACATTAAATCGTTCATGCCTTTGGCCTGACTGACAGTGAGGCTGGCTTGGTGGTTGTTGAAAAACTTTTCGATCAGCAAATCGTTTTCAAGCAACCCCCGTCTGCAACGCCAGCGCAGTTTGCTCAGTTCGCGTTCGCCTAATAGTTCGTCAACCATCTCTAGATTAGACAGAACGCAAAACCATCATTTCTTTAATTTTTCCGATCGCCTTGGTGGGGTTTAAACCTTTAGGGCAGACGTCAACACAGTTCATGATGGTGTGGCAGCGGAACAGGCGGTACGGATCTTCAAGGTTGTCGAGCCGCTCGGCGGTGGCTTCATCGCGGCTGTCGGCTATAAAACGGTAAGCCTGTAACAGACCAGCCGGGCCTACAAACTTGTCTGGGTTCCACCAAAAGCTGGGGCAGGCGGTGGAGCATGACGCACATAGAATGCACTCGTACAAGCCGTTCAATTCGTCGCGTTCTTCCGGGCTTTGCAGACGTTCTTTTTCGGGCGGCACGTTGTCGTTGATCAAGTACGGCTTGATTGAGTTGTACTGCTTGAAAAACTGTGTCATGTCGACAATCAAATCACGCACGACGGGTAAGCCGGGTAGCGGCTTGAGCGTGATGACGTCTGGCAGTGTGCGCATGTTGGTCAGGCAAGCCAGGCCATTTTTGCCGTTGATGTTCATCGCGTCTGAGCCGCAAACGCCTTCGCGGCATGAACGCCTGAAGCTGATGGTCGGATCTTGCGATTTCAACTTGAACAGGGCGTCAAGCAGCATGCGCTCACTGCCGTCCAGCTCGACGTCGATCTTTTGCATGTACGGCTTGGCGTCAGTGTCAGGGTCGTAGCGGTAGATATTGAAGGTGCGCTTGGTCATTTTGCTTGCCTGCTGAAATATTGAAACAAATTTTTAGAAACTGCGGACTTTGAGTGGCAGCGAGTCCGCCGTCAACGGAATCATCTGCACGGGCTTGTAGGTCAGGGTGTTGCTGGCGCTGTGCCACAGCGTGTGTTTGTGCCAGTCGGTGTCGTTGCGTCCATTGGGGTGTGCGGGTGTGTCGCCATAGTCATTGACTGAATGCGCGCCGCGGCTTTCTTTGCGGGCAGCGGCTGACACGATGGTCGCTTCGGCGGACTCGATCAGGTTCTCAACTTCCAGCGCTTCAATTCGTGCGGTGTTAAAAATCTTCGACTTGTCTTTGAGGCCGATTTTTTTAACCCGTTCGCGCAGCTTGGCGATGGCGACCACGCCTTCGTCCATGCTGGCCTGGGTGCGAAACACGCCCGCATGCTTTTGCATGGCGGCACGGATGTCATTGGCCACGTCTTGTGCGTATTCACCATCTGCAGTGCTGTCCAGCCGCGCAATGCGGGCTAATGTGGCGTCAGCAGCGCCCGCAGGCAGCGGCTTTTGCACGGTCGTTTTGTTGTGTTCAACAATGTGGTTGCCCGCCGCACGACCAAACACCAGCAAGTCAAGCAATGAATTGGTGCCCAAGCGATTGGCGCCATGAACGCTAACGCAAGAGCATTCGCCCACGGCGTACAGGCCGTTGACCACTTCGCTCTTATTGTCAGCGTTTTGCGTCACAACCTGGCCATGAATATTGGTTGGTATCCCGCCCATTTGGTAATGAATGGTGGGTACCACAGGAATCGGCTCTTTGGTGATGTCGACGTTGGCAAAATTGTGACCAATTTCAAACACCGACGGTAACCGCTTCATGATGGTTTCTGCGCCCAGGTGGGTCATGTCCAGATTGATGTAGTCCTTGTTTGGTCCGCAGCCGCGACCTTCCTTGATTTCTTGGTCCATGCAGCGTGACACGTAATCGCGTGGTGCCAGATCTTTGTAGGCGGGTGCGTAGCGCTCCATAAAGCGCTCGCCATCGCTGTTGCGCAAGATAGCACCTTCGCCTCGGCAGCCTTCGGTCAGCAGAACGCCGGCACCGGCTACGCCAGTGGGGTGAAACTGCCAGAACTCCATGTCTTCAAGCGGGATACCGGCACGGGCGGCCATACCCAAACCATCGCCGGTATTGATGAACGCATTGGTCGATGCCGCAAAAATTCGGCCTGCACCGCCAGTAGCAAGCAGCGTGGTTTTAGCTTCAAAAATATGGACGTCGCCGGTTTCCATTTCCAGCGCAGTCACGCCGACGACATCGCCAGCGGCGTCGCGGATCAAGTCCATAGCCAACCACTCAACGAAGAAATTGGTTTTTTCTTTCACGTTTTGCTGGTACAGCGTGTGCAGCATGGCGTGACCGGTACGGTCTGCGGCGGCGCAGGCGCGTTCTACAGCTTTTTCACCATAGTTGGCGGTGTGACCGCCAAACGGGCGCTGGTAAATTGTGCCGTCCGGGTTGCGGTCAAACGGCATGCCCATGTGCTCGAGGTCATACACCACCTTGGGTGCTTCGCGGCACATGAATTCAATGGCATCCTGGTCGCCCAAATAATCAGACCCCTTGACGGTGTCGAAAAAATGGTAATGCCAGTTGTCTTCGTTCATGTTGCCAAGCGATGCGCCAATGCCGCCCTGGGCTGCCACCGTGTGCGAGCGGGTGGGGAACACTTTGGTCAACACCGCCACATTCAGGCCAGCGCGTGCCAGCTGCAGCGATGCGCGCATGCCGGAGCCGCCAGCGCCAACAATGACAACGTCAAATTTGCGGGATGGGAGTTTGGTGGAGGAATTGGAAGATGAGTTGGTGGGAGAGGTCATTTGTTTTTTTAACTCAATGAAATATCAACGCAAAATAGCTTGGAAGTACTTAAGCGCGCCAGAGCACTTGTATGGACCAGCCTGCACAGGCTGTTAGCCAGACAATGGTGAACACGTGGAGGCTGATGCGTATACCAACGGGTTTGATGTAGTCCATCCAGATGTCGCGCATGCCTACCCAGGCGTGATAGAGCATGGCAACAATGATGACGAGCGTCAGTGCTTTCATCCACTGCGATGAAAAAATGCCTGCCCATTTGTCGTAGCCAATCGGGCCTTTGGCCAACATGACCTGGCCGAGAACGATCAAAGTGAAAAGTGCCATCAGCGCAGCAGTGACGCGCTGGGCCAGCCAGTCGCGCAAACCGTAATGTGCGCCGACAACGATGCGTTTGGTACCGTGATTGATTGCCATGATTTTCCTAGTCAGTTGGGGTCAGAGCTAAAGATCCGAGCCGCAAATTAATAAATTTAATAAAGACCAAACAGCTTGGCACCGAGTACCAGCGTCAAACCAGCACTGATGGCCAGCGTGGCCATCGCTGACGTTTTGCCAAATTCTTTGCTGACAGCCGAGTGGTGCGTGTCTGACCACAGGTGGCGCAGGCCAGCAATGGCATGGTGCAGGAAAGCCCAAATCAAGGCTAGCGCGACCAGCTTCCACATAAATCCAGGCAGACCCAACATGCCGACGTTAAAAGCGCCTTTAAATTTCGCAAATGAGATTTCAGACGAAATGGAAGTGTCAAACATCCAGATGATGAATGGCATCAGCGTAAACATGATGAAGCCACTGATGCGGTGAAGAATCGACACGATGCCGGCCACGGGCAGGCGGTAGGACGGCAGGTCGGTGAAGGCGTTAATGTTGCGAAACTCGGGCCGCTTTTTGGTAGTCGTGGCTGATTCAGACATTCGTGGCTTTCAATGTTGTTTTTAATCGGTTCAATAGCTGCTTCGTTACTTGCAAATTCTGGTAAACCCTAGAATTCTATTGCAACGCAGCATTTGGTTTCAGTTGGTCAGTTATAGCTTAAAGTTTTTGTCTGAATATGGCCTGACAAGAGCGTTAAAGGACATCCAGGTCAGCCAGCATTTCTTTGGCTCTCACGCGTACCCCAGCCCTTAACTCCGGCGTCATGCGCTGCAGGTTTTTGACCATCAATGCCGTGCGTGGGTTGCTGCCAAAAGTTTCTTCGTGCTTGTCCAGAAAGTTCCAGTACAGCGTGGTCATGGGGCAGGCGTTCGCGCCTGTGCGGGTTTCGGGCTCATATTTGCAGCCGCTGCAGTAGTTGCTCATGCGTTTGACGTAGGCGCCGCTGGCTACATACGGCTTGCTGGTGAACCGCCCACCGTTCGCAAACAATGCCATGCCTGCCGTGTTGGGCAGTTCTACCCACTCAATAGCATCAACGTACACCGCCAGATACCAGTCGCAAACCGCTTGCGGGCTGATTTGCGCTGTTACGCCAAACATGCCAGTCACCATCAGCCGCTGGATATGGTGGGAATAACCGTTTTTGAGGGTTTGGCCAATGCACTGCTTCATGCAGTTCATGTGGGTGTCGCCTGTCCAGTACCACTTGGGCAGGGCGTTGGTGTGGCCGTAATGGTTGGCGGTTTTAAGTTCTGGCATGTCCATAAAGTACACACCACGCATAAACTCGCGCCAGCCAAGAATCTGCCGGATAAAGCCTTCAACGCTGGCCAAATCAAGGTCATGCTTTTTGTAGGCGGCTTCGGCTGCCAGCACCACTTCCAGTGGGTTAATCAGCTTGAGATTCAACGAACTTGACAGCAGTGAATGCCAGCCAAAGTCAAGGTTTGTCCACATCGCGTCTTCATGTGGGCCAAATTGGGGCAAACGTTTGTCAATAAAGTCATTCAAGGCAATCAATGCCTGTTCGCGGGTGACAGGCCAGTTGAAGTTGTCCAGCTGCCCTGGGTGCGCAGCAAAGTGGGTATTGACCAGTCTGATAACGTCTTTGGTAATAGCGTCCGGCTTGTATTCAATTGTCTTGGGCACGCTTTGGGGGCCAGCTTTGCCAAAACTTTTTCGGTTGTCTGCGTCAAAGTTCCATTGGCCACCAACTGGTTGATCGCCGTCTTTGCCCTCGACCAGCACCTTGTATTGCTTTCTCATGGTGCGGTAGAAAAACTCCATTCGCAAGCTGGTGGACTTGCCCGCCCACTTGCGGAACTGAGGCAGGCCGCATAGAAAGTGTTTGTCTTCGCGCCAGGTCAAAAAAGCCCCAGAAATATCATTCGCCGGCTCTTTTTTAGCATCTTTTTGGGTTATATCGCAATGAATACGTGCACCAATAGCTCCTGATTTAATAGCGGTTTTCACCATGACTTCGATTTGCTGCCTGACGCGTAAATCGCCAGGCTCGACACCAATCACGGCCACTGGCTGATATTGCGCTATTGCGGCCAGCAGGCCATCTGCCAGCGTTTTGTCACCGTGTGAATCCAGCGCGCGGTACTCAACGGGCCATCCACGCTGCCTCAGGCTGTCAGCAAAGTGCCGCATCGCAGACAAAAACAATGCGGTACGGATTTTGTGTGACCACACGTGGGTGGATTCTTCAAACGCTTCGACCATCAACACCTTGTCTTGCAGGGGGTCAAAACCTTCAAAAGCACTTGAATCTGCGTCTAGCTGATCACCTAATATCAAGATCAGGTGCCGCGTGTTTGTATTTTTCATACTGTAGATTCTATTTGGCGACTCGTCGGTATTTTTTTTATCTGGCTCAAAACCACAAAGTCAGCGCGGACTGAATTGCAGGGTGGCTCAAGTCACCGGCGGCTTGGCGGATTTGCCTTTTTGTGCACGGCAGGCGTCTGAGCAATACTTCACGTCGGCCCAGTTTTTGGCCCAGCTTTTGCGCCAGGTCATCTCGCGGCCGCAGGCCACACAAGGCTTGCTTGGCAAAGCCGCTTTGTTGCCTTTGAATTCTGACTTTTGGCGCATTAATTTAAAGTGTTGTGGTAGTGATGCGTGTCAGTGCGATAGTAGCCGCGGCGCAGTTCCATGGGCACATTCTGGTAGGTGTAAGCGATACGCTCCACGCTTAGCAGCGGTGTGCCATGCTCAACTTTTAATAGCTGCTCGCGACCGTCTGTTGCGGCAACTGAGCGTATTTTTTCTTCAGCTCGAACCATGCGCATGTTGAATTCAGTTTCAAACAGTGCGTACATCGGCCCCTGGTAATCAGCCAGTCGCTCGGCAGTCAGTCCCTTGAAAGGCGCAGCGGGGAGCCAAATGTCTTCAAGAATCGTTGGGATGCCGGCAAAACTGAGCACTCGGCGGGCTTGCAACACCGCGTCACCGCTGCGCAGGCCCAGAGCTTTGGCCACGTCAGCGGAGGCTCTTGCGCGACGGCAGTCGATGATGTCGCGCTGGGCTGGGCCCTCGCTTCCAGGAGTTCCGCTGTCGGGCACCAGCTTTAAAAATCTGAATTGCACATGTTGTTCAACGTGCGTGGCAACAAAGGTGCCCTTGCCCTGGCGGCGTACCACCAGGTGGTCGGCAGCCAGCTCGTCAATCGCTTTACGCATCGTGCCTTGGCTCACGCGGTAGCGGGTGGCCAGGTCCATTTCAGACGGGATGGCCTCACCCGGCTTCCACTCGCCAGACTGCAGGCTCTGCAGTATCAAGGCTTTGATTTGGCTGTAAAGCGGGCTAAAAGCGGGTGTTGTTAAAACCAGCTCATCAAGCGGCGAAGGTGGCGTGGAAGAGGAGGTGGCAGCCATGACAACATTTATTTTGAAACATTTATCTTATCTTATATAAGACATAAGACAAATCGACACACGGCAGTAATCGGCGCTAAAATCCGGCACTGAAGTTGCCACAAGGCCCCGTTTTTATTCACTTTCTGAAAGCCTACCCATCATGATGAAAACCCCCGTCCGAGTTGCCGTAACTGGTGCAGCTGGCCAAATTGGTTACGCGTTGCTGTTTCGCATCGCGTCTGGCGAAATGCTGGGTAAAGACCAGCCGGTGATCTTGCAACTGCTGGAAGTCCCGGTTGAAGGCCCGCAAAAAGCCCTGAAGGGCGTGATGATGGAACTCGACGACTGCGCTTTCCCGTTGCTGGTGGGTATGGAGGCCCACAGCGACCCGATGACAGCCTTCAAGGACACCGACTATGCGTTGCTGGTCGGTTCACGTCCGCGCGGCCCGGGCATGGAGCGTGCCGAGCTGCTGGCCGTCAATGGTGCGATTTTTATCGCTCAAGGCAAGGCGCTGAACGCTGTGGCGAGTCGCAATGTCAAGGTGTTGGTGGTCGGCAACCCGGCCAACACCAATGCCTGGATTGCCATGAAAAGCGCGCCTGATTTGCCGCGCAAAAACTTCACCGCCATGCTGCGCCTGGACCACAACCGCGCGGCCAGCC
>JAYURC010000044.1:0-55210 GCA_043756405.1 Polaromonas sp. | reverse complement strand
GGCGGCACGGGCGATGATGTCATCACTGCTGGCAACTTCTACTCGGGCGACACCTATGTGTTCAATCTGGGCGATGGCAAGGACAGCATCACCGACCGTGGCGGCAGTGTGGCCATGGGCTACAGCACCGGTGACGACACCCTCAAGTTTGGCACGGGCATTGCCGCCTCGGCGGTGACACTCAGTCGCAGTGGCAACGACCTGATCTTCAATGTCAGCAGTACAGACCAGGTCACCGTCAAGGACTGGTATCTTGGTGCCTACCAGTACATCGAGAACGTGCAGTTTGCCGATGGCACAGCGTGGACACTGGACACCCTGCGCAGCATGCCGATTGCCAGCCTGGGCACGATTGGTGCTGACACCATCACTGGCTGGGAGGGCAAAGATGTCATTGATGGCGGTGCGGGCAACGATACGATGCAAGGTGGCGCGGGCGATGACAGCTACGTGGTGGACAACGCTGGCGACGTTGTGAGCGAAAACGCCAACGAAGGCATTGACACCGTTCACAGCAGCATCGCCTACACCCTGGGCGCAAATGTAGAGAACCTGACCTTGACGGGCACAGCCGCCATCAACGGCACGGGCAATGCGCTGAACAATGTGCTGACCGGCAACAGCGCGGCCAATGTGTTGACGGGTGGGGCAGGCAATGACACCTACGTAGTGGGCACGGGTGACACTACCACCGAGGTGGTCGGTGGCGGGACTGACACCGTGGAAACCGCCATCACCTGGACCCTGGCCACCAACGTAGAGAACCTGACCCTGACGGGCACAGCCGCCATCAACGGCACGGGCAATGCGCTGAACAATGTGCTGAGCGGCAACAGCGCAGCCAACGTTCTCAATGGCGGCACCGGTGCTGACACCCTGACAGGCGGGCTAGGCAACGACAGGTATCTGGTAGACAACGCCGATGACGTGGTCAGCGAGACCTCCACTCTGGCCAGTGAAATTGATACCGTCAACGCCAGCGTGACTTACACCTTGGGTGCCAACGTAGAGAACCTGACCCTGACGGGCATAGCCGCCATCAACGGCACGGGCAATGCGCTGAACAATGTGCTGACCGGCAACAGCGCGGCCAATGTGTTGACAGGTGGGGCAGGCAATGACACCTACGTAGTGGGCACGGGTGACACTACCACCGAGGTGGTCGCTGGCGGGATTGACACCGTGCAAAGCGCCATCACCTGGACTCTGGCCACCAACCTGGAAAACCTGACCCTGACGGGCACAGCCGCCATCAACGGCACGGGCAATAGCCTGAACAATGTGCTGACCGGCAACAGCGCGGCCAACGTTCTTAATGGTGGTACGGGCACAGACAGGTTGGCTGGCGGCAATGGCAACGATACCTACGTGTTTGGGCGGGGCTATGGTGCCGACACCGCACAAGAAAACGATGCAACCGCTGGCAACCGCGACACCCTGCAATTTACAGGCGGCATTGCCACCGACCAAATTTGGCTGCGCCAGGTATCCAACAACCTGGAAATCAGCGTAATAGGCACTGCCGACAAGATGACCATCAGCAACTGGTATCTGGGCGGCCAGTACCGGGTTGAGGAGTTCAAAACATCAGACGGCAAAGTACTGCTCGACAGTCAGGTTCAAAACCTGGTGCAGGCGATGGCGGGCTTTGCGCCGCCGGCGGCTGGGCAAACCACGCTGAACGCCAGTCAGCAAGCAGCACTGTTGCCAGTGATTGCTGCTAACTGGCAGTGACGAAGCGACCTTGGGCTTTAACATAGCGGGATGCTAGCCCGCCATCACGACCCCATCGTTGCCATTGCCACTGCACCGGGGCGCGGTGCAGTGGGCATGGTGCGTGTGTCGGGTAAAAACCTTGGCGCGGTGGTTGCCGCTCTGTGTAACAAAACCTTGCAACCGCGCGTCGCTACCTACCTGCCGTTCCTCGATGCGGCAGGCGAAGCGATTGACAAAGGCCTGGCGATTTATTTCCCCGCCCCGCATTCGTACACGGGTGAAGACGTTTTGGAGCTGCAAGCCCACGGCGGGCCGGTGGTGTTGCAAATGCTGCTGGCGCGCTGCTTGCAGGCCATGCCGGCGCTGCGTGTCGCACAACCAGGGGAGTTTACGGAACGTGCTTTTTTAAACGACAAGATCGACCTGGCGCAGGCCGAGGCGATTGCGGATTTGATTGACGCCAGCACTGAGACCGCTGCGCGGTCGGCAGCGCGATCCATGTCGGGTGAGTTTTCAAATGCCGTTAATGCGCTTTTGGCGCAGTTGATTCACTTGCGTATGCTGGTCGAAGCGACGCTCGATTTTCCTGAAGAAGACATTGATTTTTTGCAAAAAGCCGATGCGCAAGGCCAACTGCAGCGCTTGCAGGCCACCCTTGGGACGGTGCTGCACAACGCCCGGCAGGGCAGCATCTTGCGCGAAGGCATCAAGGTGGTGATTGCCGGGCAACCCAATGCCGGCAAAAGCTCGCTGCTCAATGCGCTGGCCGGGGCTGAACTGGCCATCGTCACGCCGATAGCGGGCACCACCAGAGACAAGGTGACGCAACTGATTCAGATCGATGGTGTGCCGCTGCATGTGGTGGACACCGCGGGCCTGCGCGAGGCGCTGGACGAGGTGGAAAAAATAGGCGTTGAACGCGCCTGGGCAGAAATACAAACCGCTGATGCCGTGCTGTTTTTGCATGACCTGACGCAGCTCGACGCTATTGAATATATAGCTGCTGACGCAAGTATTCATGCCGCTCTGGCTCAAAAACTGCCCTCAAAAACACCGGTCATTGATGTCTGGAACAAGTCCGATGCCGCGCCCCCGCCAGACACGCAAGGCGTGGTGATTTCAGCCAAAACGGGTCACGGTCTGCAAGCCTTGCGCACGCAACTGTTGCGCACCGTGGGTTGGCAATCAGCGCCGGAGGGTTTATTCATGGCGCGGGAACGCCATGTGCGCGCGTTGGGCAAAGTTCATGATGAGCTGACCAAAGCGGCGGCGCAGTTGCACGCCAGCAGCCCGGCGCTGGACCTGCTGGCAGAAGATTTGCGCCAGTCGCAGCTGCACTTGAGCGAGATCACCGGGCAGTTCACGTCAGATGACTTGCTGGGTGAAATATTTTCCAGGTTCTGTATCGGCAAGTAGCCCGTGTTTTTGCAGAATATGATGCTCTGCGGCGCTTGACTGGCGGTTGAACTTGCTGACTGTGCGGCGGCTGATTTAGCGACCTTTCATGCGTCAATAGTGGTTGCAATTACCGATGTCGATGTCGATGTCGATGCCGATGCCGTGATCCTCGTGATGACGACGCTTTCAAGAAAAATTAATCATGTCTTTTTTTAGCTGGTTTTCAGGCAAGTCGAGCAATTCTAGAAATGCAGCGTCTGACAGCGCCCGGTCCCAACCCAGCAACAGGGCCGGTCAGGTGCCAGACAGGCCCCAGCCAACCGCAAGCAAAGCAGCCCTGTCGCCCAGCGCCCGTCTGGTCGATCGCAAGGTCAAGCGCCACGCGCGGCGCGAGCAGCTGTACGTGGCAATTCGTGAAAGCATGATCCGGGCTGGCGTGTTGTCGGCCAGTTATAAGTTCAAGGTGTTGTCACTCGACCAGCGCGGTGACCAATTCCTGGTGATGATGGACGTGGTGCCAGGCTTGGGCAGCCAGGGCGACAAACTCACTGAAATTGAAACCCTCATGATCAGCACCGCCAAGAGCCTGTTCAGCATTTACTTGTCAGCTGTTTACTGGCGCACGGACAACCGTCCAGTCTGCACTGGTGCTGTTAACGCCGTCAATCTCGGTGTCAGTCAACCAGTCGCGCTGGAGTCTCAGCCTGTTCCATTAGAAGTGGCCAGGCCAGCCGTCAAACATTCTGGCGCTCAGCGTTATGCCCCGATTCATCATGACGAAATGGCGGCTTTCAAGCATGCACTGGTGACTGCGTCAGCAAACAACCCGGCAACGCCGGACGGCACGGGCAAAAGCCGAAGCGGATTGCGATCGTTTACCTTGATCACGGGCTTTGAAGATACCGAAATGCCCGAGTCATCCGCCGCGCCTGCGCTTAGCGCCACACAGTATGGCGAACTGCGCTGACCCCCCATTGGCAAAAGAAACGCTGTAAACCTGGAAACTGTCGCTTTACAGGCGTTAAATAGGCCTTTGGCCCAATGATTACATGATTAGTCAGCTATTAAAATAATAGCAACTCAGACAAAATTGGCGCGCGCCCGTATTTGTGCAGGTGCTTCACCTGTTCCACGCGCCCCACCCGCTCCACCCGCTCCACCCGCTCCACCTGCACCCAGACCAAAATTAGCCAGCTTGACAACAAACCCCTCACCCATCGCAGGCCCTTCGCCCGTCATGGCGCTGATATTGACCTGGTGCGTTACCCATACTTCAAACTGGCCTGCGCGCACGGTTTTTAGCCGCTCCTGCAGCGCTTGTGTCTGGGCCGTCTGGCTACCGCGGCTGTCAAAGGTGGAGTTCAGCGCCGGCAAAAGCGCATAGCCGCCAAATGCCAGTGTGGCGGTATCTTTGCAGCGGCACCAGGCACTTGACTGAACGCTGTTGGCAACAAGCTGGCGAGTGGCAAACCATTGACGGATGCGCGCTGATTGGGCGCGGCCTTCGTCGCTTAAATTGCGCTGTGTGCTGCATTGGCCCAACTGGAAATCAGGCGGGTCGCCAATGCCTGCCTCGGTGTGTGCGTGGCGCAGCATCAGCACGCAGCCGCCTTCGCGCAGCTGGGCAGCGACGTCGGTCTGGCTTTGTGCGTGGCTGTCAAACCAAGTCAAGGTGAAAAGCGCGGGTATTGCGCTGGCCCCAAGCAGGGCTTGCAAGGTATGGCGGCGGTCAAGCAGGTTCATGGTTGAGTTCCTCTTCATGTCGCCGCTTTGGCACTGCGGCCTCGCAGCAACTGGTCTTCAGCCACGGCCAGCGCTTCAGGCTTGCCTGACAGCACCAGCGTGTCGCCAGATTCGAGCAATGTATCGTTTAATGGTTCCAGCGCCTTGCCGTTGCTGCGGCGCAGGCTGACGACCCGTACGCCTACTGTGTGCAGTACCAACGACGCCAGCGCTTTTCCCTGTAGCTTGTTGCCCAGCGGCAGCGTGACGGTGACCAGGCGTTCTTCGTCCTGCTCGTTCACGGTGTCATCATCAGCGCCCCGAAAGTAACCGCGCAGCAGGTTGTAGCGCTTGTCGCGCTGGTCCTGCACCACCCGAATCACGCGCCGCATCGGCACGCCAACGAGTGCCAGCGCATGGCTGGCCAGCATCAGGCTGCCTTCAATGGCTTCAGGCACCACCTCAGTCGCGCCAGCGGCTTGCAGTTTTTCCAGGTCGTGGTCATCAACCGTGCGCACAATCACGGGTACGGTGGGTGCGTGAGCGCGCACATTGGCCAGCACCTTTAGCGCACTGGCGGTGTCAAGGTAGGTCACCACCACCGCGCTGGCACGTGCCAGGCCCGCCGCCATCAGCGACTGCAGGCGGACCGCATCACCAAACACCACCGAGTCGCCTGCGCTAGCGGCCTGGCGCACCCGGTCGGGGTCGAGGTCAAGCGCCATGTACTGAATGCCCTCCTGGTCCAGCATGTGGCCCAAATTTTGGCCGCAACGCCCATAACCGCAAATGATGACGTGTTTGTTGGCGTTGATGGATTTGCGCGCAATCGTCGTCATTTGCAGCGACTGTTGCAGCCATTCGCTGCTTACCAGCTTCATCACGATACGGTTGCTGTACAAAATAATGAACGGCGTGGCCAGCATGGACAGCACCATGCCGGCCAGAATCGGGTTCAGCAAATCAGGCGGCACCAGGCGGCTTTCATTGGCCAGGCTCAGCAGCACAAAGCCAAACTCCCCGGCCTGCGCCAGGTACAGTCCGGTGCGCAGCGACGTGCCTGCCGTGCCGCCCAGCATGCGCGCCAGCGCCGTGATCATGACCAGCTTGAAAACGACAGGCAGTGTGGCCAGCAGCAACACCAGGGGCCAGCGGTTTAGTACGATCTGCCAGTCCAGCATCATGCCAATGCTGATGAAAAACAGGCCCAGCAGCACATCATGAAAGGGCCGGATGTCGGTTTCGACCTGGTGCTTGAACTCGGTCTCGGAGATCAGCATGCCCGCAATAAAAGCGCCGAGCGCCAGGCTCAGGCCGGCCAGCTCGGTCAACCACGCCAGCGCCAGCGTGACCAGCAGCAGGTTTAAAACAAACAGCTCTTCGCTTTTCCTGCGCGCCACAATCGTCAGCCACCAGCGCATCACGCGTTGGCCGCCCGTCAGCAGCAAGCCGACCAGCAAAGTTGCCTTCAGGGCAGCAATGGCCAGCGCGGTCAGCAGCGTGTCGGCAGGCGAGCCCAACGCAGGAATCAACACCAGCAGCGGCACGACAGCCAAGTCCTGAAACAGCAGCACGCCCATGATGCGCTTGCCGTGTTCTGACTCCATTTCCAGCCGCTCCGACAGCAGCTTGACGACAATTGCCGTGCTGCTCATGGCAATCGCGCCCGACAAAGCTACTGCGGTTTGCCAGTTCATTTTCCACAACGTAGGTGCCATGCTGGCCAAAAAAAGCGAGCCCAGCGTGGCCAGCACAACCGTCAGCACCACCTGCAACAGCCCCAGGCCAAAGACGTGGCGGCGCATCGACCGCAGCTTGGGCAGGTTAAATTCCAGCCCGATGACAAACATCAAAAACACCACGCCAAACTCGCCCAGGTGGCGTACGCCGTCGGCGTTTTTTGACAGCGCCAGCGCATGCGGGCCAATCACCACGCCAACCGCCAGATAGCCCAGCATGGGCGGCAGCTTAAGCCAGCGGAACAGCGTCACCCCCAGCACGGCGGCCAGAAGATACAGCAGGGTTAATTCAAGCGCGCTCATGCGTTGATGTTAAACGCCCTGCCCCGCTGTAGCTGGGACCCGGTCTATAGAATGCAGGGCATGAGTTTGACCACCCACTTTGACCCCAACAACGCGCAAGCGCTGGCGCGCAAGACGTTTGAGATCGAGGCGGCCGCAGTGCTGAGCCTGGCGGGTCGTGTTGGTTTGGAGTTTGCAGACGCCGTGCAAATCATGCTGGCCTGCCAGGGCCGCGTGGTGGTGATGGGTATGGGCAAAAGCGGCCATATTGGGCGCAAAGTTGCGGCTACGCTGGCGTCAACTGGCACGCCCGCTCTGTTTGTTCACCCCGCAGAGGCCAGCCACGGCGACCTGGGCATGATCACTGCACAAGATGTGGTGCTGGCTATTTCCAACAGCGGTGAGAGCGCAGAATTTACGGCGATTCTGCCCGTACTAAGCCGCCAGGGTGTGCCGCTGGTGGCCATCACGGGCGGCGCGCAATCTACTCTGGCAAAGCAGGCCCGCGTCACACTGGACAGCAGCGTGGCGCAAGAGGCCTGCCCGTTAAATTTGGCACCAACCGCCAGCACCACGGCACAGCTGGCCATGGGCGATGCTCTGGCCGTGGCGCTGCTGGACGCGCGCGGTTTTAAAGAGCATGACTTTGCCCGCTCGCACCCAGGCGGCGCGCTGGGCCGCAAGTTGCTCACGCTGGTCGGTGACGTGATGCGGCGTGGCGACCAGGTCCCGTACGTGTCGCTGGACGCCAGCTTTAGCGAGCTGATGCGAGAGATGAGCGTCAAGGGTTTGGGCTCATCGGCAGTGGTCAACACAGCGGGTCAAGTGTTGGGCATTTTTACGGATGGTGATTTGCGCCGGTTGGTTGAAACCGGTGTGGACTTGCGCAGTCTTACAGCGGGCGACGTGATGCACGCCAACCCGCGTACCGTGCAAGCCGAGGCACTGGCCGTTGAGGCCGTTGCGCTGATGGAGCAGCACAGCATTACCAGCGTGCTGGTGGTCGATGAAACGGGCAAATTGTGCGGCGCGCTCAACAGCAATGATTTGTTGCGTGCCAAGGTGATCTAGTGAAGCCTATCAATCCTTTAGTTCCAGCGCTCAACTTCCCGCCCGAGCTGCTGCTCAAAGCCCAAGGCATCAAAGTCGTATTTTTTGATGTGGACGGCGTGCTGACAGATGGTGGCCTGTACCTGTCTGAACACGGCGAGACCCTCAAGCGCTTTTGTACCCTGGACGGCCATGGTCTGAAAATGCTGCAAAAAGCGGGTATCACGCCCGCCGTTATCACGGGCCGGGACAGCTTGCCGCTGCGGACCCGATTGGCTGCGTTGGGCATCACCCATGTCCATTACGGCACAGAAGACAAATGCCCCGCAGCTGACGCCACATTGAAAGCACTGGGTTTTAACTGGTCTCAAGCCGCGGCCATGGGCGACGACTGGCCAGACTTGCCGGTGTTACGCCGCGCGGCATTCAGTTGCGCCCCCGCCAACGCACATGCCGAGGTCAAAGCCATCGCTGACCATGTCACGTCAACGCAAGGTGGGCACGGGGCTGCGCGCGAGTTTTGTGACTTGTTGCTGGTCGCCAGTGGTCGTTATGCCCCGCTGCTGGCAGCGTACAGCGCATGACGTCTGCGCTTGCCCTGCTTCGCAAACCCTGGCGGCGCGTGTTGCGCACCTGGGACCGCGTGTCCATTTACCTGCCTGTTGTATTGATGGGTGCGCTGGCGCTCGGCACCTATTGGCTGGTACGCAACACCCCCGTGTTTAGAGCCCGGGAAGTAGCCAAAGTAGCCAAGCACGACGTTGACTATTTCATGCGCAAATTCACCATCAAATCATTTGGTGAAACTGGCCAGCTTAAAAGCGAAATCAATGGTGTCGAAGGCCGCCATTACGCAGACAGCGACACGCTGGAGATTGACCAGCCGCGCATTTTGTCCATCAGTGATGCCGGCCGACCTGTCACGTCGACGGGCAACCGCGCCCTGAGCAACGGGGACGGCTCAGAGGTGCAGCTATTTGGCAACGCCAAAGTCGTGCGTGAAGCCGCGGCCGGTGCTGACGGCACCATGCTGCCGCGGCTGGAGTTCCGCGGCGAGTTTTTGCATGCTTTTGCCAACGAAGAGCGGGTCAAATCGCATTTGCCTGTGACACTGATTCGCGGCGCAGACCAGTTCACGGGCGACACGTTTGCATTTGACAATATGACCGGTGTCGCTGAGCTCAAAGGCCGTGTCAAAGCGCGCTTGGTACCCGGGACGGCGAGCCGATGACGCCACTGGTTTTTATCACCGGCGCGTCCAGCGGTATTGGCCAGGCGTTGGCCCTGCGGTATTACCAGGCGGGTTATCGGCTGGCACTGGCAGCGCGCCGCACTCAAGAGGTTAAATCATGGGCTAGCGCAATGAATATAAGCGCTACTAGCTATGAAATATATAGCGCTGATGTGTCTGACATTGCCAGCATTATCGCAGCCGGGCAAGCTTGCCTGACCAGCCAGGGTGTGCCTGATGTGGTCATTGCCAACGCCGGCATCAGCATCGGCATGGACAGCGCCATGCGTGCCGACCTGGACGTGATGGCGCGCACCTTTGCCACCAACAACATCGGTGTGGCGGCTACCTTCCACCCGTTCATTAGCGCCATGACCCAGCGCGGCTCGGGCGCGCTGGTGGGCATTGGCAGTGTGGCCGGTATACGCGGCCTGCCGGGGCACGGCGCGTACTGTGCCAGTAAGGCAGCCGTGATCGCCTATTGCGAAAGCCTGCGTGGTGAGCTAAAAGCGTCCGGCGTGAAAGTCGTGACGATCTGCCCCGGATACATCGACACACCGCTGACGCAAAAAAACCGCTATGCCATGCCATTTTTAATGCCGCCCAAGGCATTTGCCGACAAAGCTTTTGCGGCTATTGAAGCGGGCGCCAGTTACCGCGTGATTCCATGGCAAATGGGCGTGGTGGCCAAGCTGCTGCGCTTGTTGCCCAATGCGCTGTTTGACAAAGCGCTGACAGGGCGGGCGCGCAAACCGCGTCAAACGGACAGTTAATGCTGGACGGCTGCTAGACAGTTGCTATTTAATCAGGAGCTGCTGTCGCGCGTATTTACAGCGCTGCAGCCTGTTTTAGGCGTTAAAAAAAGCTTCAAAACTAATACCTTGAAGCTTTTTGTCTCAACCTGATGTGATTCAAGTTGAAAGGAATTGAGGAGACTTAATAGCCGCCGCGTCCACCGCCGCCGCCGCCACCTGAACGGCCACCACCACCGCCGCCGCCGTAGGGGCTGCGGAATCCGCCGTCGTTGCCGCCGCCACCAGAACGGCCACCACCGCCACCGTAGCCGCCGCCACCGGAACGGTCACCGCCGCCGCCGCCATAGCCGCCACCGCCCGAGCGGTCACCACCACCACCACCGTAGCCACCGCCACCCGAGCGGTCACCACCGCCGCCACCGTAGCCACCACCACCACCACCACCACCAAAGCCACCGCCGCCTGAGCGTGGAGGACGTGCCTCCATCGGACGGGCTTCGTTCACAACGGCACTGCGGCCGCCGAGAGGCTGGCCATTCATGCCGGTGATGGCTGCCTGTGCTTCAGCATCGCTACCCATTTCCACAAAGCCAAAACCTTTGGAGCGACCGGTGTCGCGTTCCATCATGACTTTGGCGCTGGTCACGGAGCCAAATTGGCCAAAGGATTGCTGCAGGTCTTCGTCGCGGACCGAATATGGCAAATTGCCGACGTAAAGTTTGTTGCCCATGAAGGGATTCCTCTAAAAACACATAGATCAAAAGCGATGGAGCCCCGGTAGCACAACAAATCCTTAGACATACCGCTGTAGCGCGCGAAACTGACCGATCACTAACCTGTATAAATTTCAGCCGATCAAAAGTAATTTGAAACAGCCCAAAATTTATACCCACACATTATGCGCCAGCCAAGCGGGCACTGCGCAACTGTCGTAACTACCTAGATAACTACTAGAAAGCCTGATTCTGCGCTAATTTGTAGGGCAATGTCATGGGTTTGCGTCGTCAATGTCCGGCTGGTTACGCCACTTACCCATCGCAACACGCAGCGTTAACACCTGATTTTCAAATTCTGGGCAAGCCTTGCAAGCCAGCATGTGCAGCTTCAGGGCCAGCGCGTCGTTGAGCTTGAGCTGGCGATCTTCTCTGGCAATGACCAGCGCAGCGGCCTCTTTGCAAGTGCGTCTGAAAGGGATCAAAGTCGACATGATTAAAAAAACCTCAATGGCCACGCTGGCCAAACCAGTGAATGTTCAGGCACTCCTGCAACCTCAGGCGCGCCCGGTGCAGCTGCACATACAAATTGGTCGGGGTGATGGCAAGTTCCTTACACACTTCTGTGGCTGACAGCTCCAGCCATTCGCGCATCAAAAACAATCGGCCCAGCGCGGGCGGCAAGCGCTCCATGCACATGTCAAGAACTTCAAAAAACTGGCGCTGCTGCAGCGTTTGGTGTGGGTTGCCCCAGGTGGCGGGCGGGTCTGCAAAGTGCCCGTCGGTTTTAAAAGCCAGCTTGTCCAGCTCATCGCCTTCGCTGTCGGCGCTTGAGTCAAGCATTGACATTTCGCGCGTATTGCAGCGAATGACATCAATCACCTTGTGCTTGAGAATGCCCACCAGCCAGGTCTTGAGCTGCGAGCGGTTGCCAAACGTTTGCGGTTTTGACAATGCCGCCAGCAGCGTGTCGGACACGGCGTCTTCGGCCCAGGCGTCGTTGCGCAATTGCAAGCGTGCAAAACGCATCAGGTACAAGCGGTGCTCGACCAGCTGCTCTTCAAAACTTAAAGTACTCATGGCGGGCAGTCTAGCTGGAACTCTGTGGGCGCAGCACATTCGTAAACACGGGTTCAATCAAGAAAGCATGCAGCTATGACCCGTTACACACTGAGTAGCCTGAATAAAAAATGCGTTGCTGCTGTGCTTGCCGCTTTTGTTTTAGCGCCTGCCGTGGCGCAAACCGCCGCAGCACCCGCCAAGCCCGCCAGTGCAGTAGCAACGGCGGCTACCGCTGTTTTGCCATCGATTGAAGGCAAAACAATTGATGGTGCGCCGTTTACATTAAGCACGCTCAAGGGCAAGGTGGTGCTGGTGATGTTTTGGTCTACCGACTGCGCGGTTTGCCGCGACAAGATGCCCGAGCTGCGCAACAACTATGCGGGCTGGGCAGGCAAACCGTTTGAGCTGGTGGCCGTCAGCACCGACGGGCGCGTGCAGGACTTGCTGGACTACGAGCGCATCATCACGCGCACCGTGCCTATGAAACAGCGCTTTGTGCAAATGTGGACAGGCGAGTCCGGCTACAAGGACAATCTGGGCAAACATGCCATGTTGCCTGCGGCGTACTTGCTGGACAAAACGGGCAAAGTGGTCGAGCGTTATGTAGGCCGCATACCGCCAGAAGCCTGGGACAAGATTGCTGATTTATTGTGATGACACAAAACTCACAGCAAAATCTCATGACAAAATCTTGTAAGAATGTTTAACGACGAATGACTAAGCTTTAACCAGACAGAGAAACAGAGAGACCTGTTCCGGTTAATTTGCAATGTCAATTTTCGTATCAACTTTTTAACTGGAGATTTCCCATGAACCAACGCGCCCTGATTGCTGCAGCTGCAGCCTCCCTGCTGTCCACCATGATGTTCGCCGCGCCCGCCATGGCGCAAGAAAAAGAAAAATGCTTCGGTATTGCCGAAGCCGGTAAAAATGATTGCGCCAATCTGGCCGGAACCCATTCATGCGCGGGCCAGTCCAAAGTAGCCATGGATGCCGGTGAATGGAAGTACGTGGCCAAGGGCACTTGCGCTGGCATGAAGGGTATGACGGCTGATGAGGCCAAAGCCAAAATGAAGATGAGCGAAAAGAAAAGCTAAGCCCAAGCTTTTTTAAACCCGAGGTGGCCGCCATTTCTGTCACCCCTACCCACCGCGCAGCCCGTGCCGCACCCGTCGGCATTGGTTGGCGGCATCCACACTACGGCGAGCTGCTTGAACAATTGCCGCCGCTAGACTTCATTGAAGTCCATTCCGAGAATTTTTTTGCCGAAGGCGGCGCAGCCTTGGCTGTATTGCGGCAGGGACGCGAGCATTACCCTGTCAGCCTGCACGGGGTTGGGTTGGCACTGGGCTCGGCTGTCGGGCTTGACGCCTGGCATTTGGACCAGCTGGCGCGACTGGTTGAACAGATTGAACCAGTCCGGGTGTCTGACCACGCCTGCTTTGCGCGCGGCCGCGTTGCTGGCCAAAATGTACACGCCGCTGACCTGTTACCCATCCCGTTTAACAGTGCCGCGCTTGATGCGCTGTGCAGCAACGTACAGCGCGTGCAAGACCGCTTGAGGCGCCAGCTGCTGGTTGAAAACCTGTCTGCCTACGTCAGCTTTGCCAGCAGCGACCAACCGGAGCCTGATTTTTTAAACGCGCTCGCGCAGCGTACCGGCTGCGGCTTGCTGGTGGACGTCAACAATATTTATGTCAACGCCTTGAATGAGCAACTCGCCGGGCGCTGTGCAAACCCACTGTCCGCATGCCTGGCGTGGATTGACAGCATCACGCCAGCGTCAGTCGGTGAGCTGCACCTGGCAGGCCACATCAACACGGGGGACGTGGTGATTGACGACCATGGCAGCCGCGTGTGCGATGCCGTGTGGCAAATTTATCGCCACGCGCAAATCCGGTTTGGCAACCTGCCCGCGCTGATTGAGTGGGACACCGCTGTACCGCCGCTGGCCGTGCTGCTGGGTGAAGCCGCGTTGGCTCAACGCGCATGACCAGCGCCTTGCAACTTGAGCACGAGCAGGCCAGCTTGCTGCAAGCGCTGGCAGGCCAGGCCAGCGGCGCGGGGCAGGCATCTTTTAACGCGCGCGGCTTGCAGGTGTACCAGGCCAACCGCGCGGTGCTGGCCGAGCGTACGCTGGCCAGCACCTACCCCGTTGTTGCCCAATTGATAGGGCAGACAAGCTTTGAGCCGCTGGCGCGGCATTTTTGGCAGCAGCACCCGCCGCAGCGCGGCGACATGGGCCAATGGGGTGCGCAGCTGCCTGAGTTTTTAGAGGCCAGCACGCAATTAACTGACGAGCCTTTTTTAGCCGATGTCGCCCGCATTGAATGGGCGCTGCACCGCGCAGCCAGTGCGCCTGATGCGGTGCTGGACGCCGCATCGTTTGCGCTGCTTTCTGACGACACCGGACAGCCCACCAGCCTTGCCTTGTGCCCAGCAGTCGTCATATTGGCCAGCGCGTACCCAGTGGCCAGCATCATCAACGCGCACCTGACAGGCCAACCCACACTCAGGCAAGCTGCGGCCTTGTTAAGCCAAGCGGAAAGCGAACAGGCACTGGTCTGGCGCCAAGGCTTTAAACCCAAAGTGCGCAGCATTAGCCCAGCTGAATTCGGCTTGATTAATGCACTGCAAAGCGGCGCGAGGCTTGATGCTGCGTTAGACCATGCGTGCGGCATCGACACCGCGTTTGATTTCAATACCTGGCTGACTCAAGCCGTGCAAACCGGACTGGTCATTGGCGCTGTCCTTTTGCCCAGCCCGTAACAAGGCAATATCAAAGTAACAACAAAGAGGAAAACCATGACACAAACAACCACCGGACTCATCGACAAAATACGCAACGCCTGGCACCCGCTAACGGGCTTGCTCAACACGCTACAACCGCTGGCTGCACTGCTTGCCAGACTTTATGTGGCGCAAGTCTTCTTTTTGTCGGGGCTGACCAAGCTGCGCGACTGGGGCACCACCGTGGCGCTGTTCACAGACGAATACAAAGTGCCTTTTTTATCGCCAGCAGTAGCCGCAGCCATGGGCACGGTCGGCGAGCTGGTACTGCCCGTGCTGTTGGTCATCGGCTTGGCCGGTAGGTTCTCGGCGCTCGGCCTGTTTGTTGTCAACGTGGTGGCCGTCATCTCCCTGAGGGAAATCGCCCCCGCAGCCATGCAGGCGCACATCTTGTGGGGCACACTGCTGGCCGCGCTGGCGATCTACGGTTTGGGCCCCTGGACGCTTGACAGGTGGATAAAGCGATGAAAAGCAGAGTTTTCAGGCTATTTTTAGGGGTAATTTTGACGTTTAGCCCAGTTAACACTAGCGCGAACAGCTCCTAAAACAGGAGCAATTAACTCTACCCCGCTGCCCGCTTCTGCAAAATCTCAAACGCTGGCAGCGTTTTACCTTCCAGCACTTCCAGGAACGCGCTGTTATCAGTGGTGTAAATTTTAATTTGTAGTCACAACGAGACTACAATAATACTTCTGATACCAATCTACTGAAAATCATCATGAGCACTGCCGATACCTATGTTCGCGCCCGCATTGACACCAACACCAAAGAACGCGCCGCTGAAGCGCTCGAGGCCATGGGTTTGTCCATTTCTGACGCTATCCGCTTGCTGATGCTACGCGTGGCAGATGAGCGCCGTTTGCCTTTTGATGTGAAAGTGCCCAACAGCACCACACGCAAGGCAATTATTGAGCTGGAGTCTGGCAAGAGCAAACGGTTCGCCAGCGTAGATGACCTGATGGCTGACCTCCATGCGGGCGATTGACCGCGCGTCGTCCTTTAAACGTGACTACAAGCGTGAAGCCAAAGGGCAACATCGGGGTACGTTAGATAACGAGTTAAAGCCAGTTATTGTGGCGCTGGTAACTGACCAGCCATTAGCTGCCAAATACCGCGACCATGACCTCAATGGCGATTGGAAAGGCTACCGTGAATGTCACGTCAAACCCGACCTGTTGCTGATCTACCGCAAAGTGGATGTCGATATCCTGAGACTGGCACGGCTTGGCTCACACAGTGCGCTTTTCGGTTGAATTGGTCTTAGGGGAAATGGGAGACCGTACCCCTTTAACTAGCCTTGTGAACTATGACCCGTTCGGGTTAAGGTTATCAAAGGATTTCGAGAGGCTCGACCCGGACTGCAATTGAGACATCATCGGGTCGGGTCAATACCGGGCATCATTAAATGGACGATACCAAATCAGATTTGAAAAAATCGCTTCTTCAGTCATATGACGAAGACATACCCTATGCGAGCGGATGTAGAGCGGGTCTGAATGCCAAGGGCTCTTACAACACTCTTGACTTTGTTGTACGACTTCGACCTGATGTGCATGGAGCCCTTGAAGAGTATGGGAATACTCTAGATTTTGTTGAAGTCCGTTCTTGGGATGCAATTCAGGCCTTCTCAACGTATCTACACGAGACCATACATTGGTGGCAGCATTGCGGCACAACTGCGGGGTTGATGCTTAGTTTTCTGCAACCCGCGCATGCGCACATGAACAGAAAATCGCTTGATGAGTTACTTGAGCGCTTTGGGCCAGTCAAGCCATTGCGTGTGCTCGCAGAAAACCTACTTGATAGTGACAACCAAGATGGTGCTTTAAATGCAGTTTTGAATAATTTCCATGACCTGGAGTTTTTCAGAAAACTGGATTTAGATCCTTCTCGGTTAGTCGAGGCAGTCGTTGAAGATCCGTATTTCCACAGTGTCGGGCATTCATACCGTATGGCTATTGGTGCTACTAGCTGGCTTATCGCCGCAACCCTTGACCCGAATTATGAAGTGCTTCCTCATCCAAAAGATTGGGAGCCAGCAATGAAAGTACTTCGAGACTCGCGCAAACCAGGCTTTTACCGCGGATCGCCAGTTGAAGTGCCCATGCTTGGGCTAAAGCAAATTTTTGAAGGGCAGGCCAGGTTTACCCAATTGCAGTACTTATATTGCGGTTCTGACCGGCAATTGAAATGGAACGACGTGCGACTCCTTGGAATGCTTGAAGGCATTTATGTTGAAGCATTCAATAGCTTTTTGGAGCTCATTGACCAGAGATGGCCCGAAGCAATTGACGATCCGCTAGTCCTACTTTTCCTACTGATTTGCGATATCTCGCTTTCCCCGGCAGAAGGGTTGTTACTACCAATGACTGACCCATCTTCGTTGATTTGGTCGACTGATCCAGGTTGGCGTTTCATGCTCATTTGTCAGATTGCGAAGCGTAATGGGGATGAGTTTTTGAACTCTATTCGTGAGTGCAGTGCAGACGAGTATTGGCGCGTTAGCGAGATCCTCTGTTCTTCGCTTCTCAGTCCTAGCCCGAAAGTCTTGGCTGAAACTATTGTTAGTTGGGCTGATACACACGAGAATTGGATTGCGCTAGCGGCGGAGAGCCGCACATTCGACTTTCAACCTGGAAACTATCCTGTTCGGGTACTTTTATCGCGATTTATTCAATTTCAGCGAGACAAGTTGGTTTCGCCTCATTTCTTTTGTTGGCCCGGCATGTGCATGACAACTGATCAGAAAGTGATAGATCCTTCAGCCGCATTGCGCATGTTTAACGAGCACGAAGCTCTCTTTTTGAACAAGCCAGATCTTGATGTCTACCCCAGACTTGTTAAAGGAATAAGCGAAGTAAAGCTTCAAAGCCTCGTTGACAATTTCTTTGCTTGGGTCTCAATGTACGAACTTACACGACAGTGGCTGTTGCAAGACGGCGCGTTTAGCTATGACTTTGGCTGGCTCACCAGCAAATTCTCCGACGAAGAAGTGAAACGGTGGGTAGATCACAACTTCAAGGCGTCAACTGGTTCAGATCCAGATAGTTTTCGGATTATTTCGCGTGGAGATTAAAGTGGTCAAAACTGAATCGTGTAATTAAACATTGGAGCCCATGCTCCAGAACGACTTTTCAACCAGTCGTTAATCCAACATTAGCAAAGCGCATAAAAGGGTCGACCTATGAGACAGGCTTTGTGCTTTGCGAATTAAGTTGCATAACAGCAAAGTTAAAAATGAGTAAAGCAGTTTTTAACCAATAAAAACGGTCGCAAATTGCTCCCATAACAGAAGCATTCGACGTTACCCCGCAGCCCGCTTCTGCAAAATCTCAAACGCTGGCAGCGTTTTACCTTCCAGTACTTCCAGAAATGCACCGCCGCCTGTAGAGATGTAGTCGATCTGGTCTTCAATGCTGTACTTGGCAATCGCAGCTACGGTGTCGCCGCCGCCTGCGATGGAGAATGCGCTGCTTGCCGCGATGGCTTTGGCAATGCCTTCTGTGCCGTGGCTGAAAGCTTCAAACTCAAACACACCCACTGGGCCGTTCCAGACGATCGTGCCGGCGGCCATCAGTTGCGCGGCCAGGATGGCGGTGGTTTTGGGGCCGATGTCCAGGATCAGATCATCGTCTTCCACGTCTGTTGCTGCTTTAATGGATGCGGGGGCATCTGCTGCAAAGGTTTTGGCGGTGACGACATCGACCGGAATCGGCACGGCGGCTCCTCTGGCTTTCATGGCTTCAATCACGGCCATAGCTTCGGGCAGCAGATCCTTCTCAGCCAGGCTTTTACCGATGTTCAAACCCGCGGCCAGCATGAAGGTGTTGGCAATGCCGCCGCCCACAATCAGCTGGTCAACATTTTCTGCCAGCGCCTTCAAAATTGTCAGCTTGGTCGACACCTTGCTGCCCGCCACAATCGCCACCAGCGGGCGGCGCGGGTTGGTCAGTGCTTTTGATATCGCGTCCATCTCTGCCGCCAGCAGTGGCCCGGCGCTGGCAATTTTTGCGTACTGCGCAATGCCGTAGGTGGATGCCTCGGCTCGGTGCGCGGTGCCAAATGCGTCGTGTACAAACACATCGCACAACGCGGCCATTTTGCGCGCCAGCGCTTCGTCGTTTTTCTTTTCGCCGACGTTGACGCGGCAGTTTTCCAGCATCACCAGCTCGCCGGGTTTAACGGTTACACCATCAAGCCAGTCGGCGACCAGCGGAACGTCACGGCCTAACAATTCGCCCAAGCGCTTGGCCACGGGCGCGAGAGAATCAGCAGGTTTATATTGCCCTTCAGTTGGCCTGCCCAGGTGCGACGTGACCATGACAGCCGCGCCCGAATCAAGTGCTAACTGGATGCAGGCCATGGATGCCCGGATGCGGGTGTCTTCAGTGATGTTGCCCAAATCGTCTTGCGGCACATTGAGGTCAGCACGGATAAAAACGCGCTGGCCTTTGATTCGGCCCTGCGCACACAAGTCAGTAAAGCGGATGAAGTTCATCCTTCGATTGTAAAAGCCGTGCATGGCCCGCAATAACCGTGAATTGGCGTAGTCAAATTACCGGAGCAGCCACAACGCATGGACGTGCCAGTTCAAGCAGGGGCCGCGGGACTGGCTCTGCCAGACCGCAGGCGCAGTGGCCCCCTCGGGGGCTGGAGCCTGCGGCTCCGAACCTGCTTGAGCAGGTTCAGACAGGCGACAGAAGCGAAGCCTTTGGCGAGCGGCGGCCTGCAAGGTCAGGAAGCGACACGCAGTGCGCGACCGTGGGGGCTACCAACCCAAACCGATATGCAGAGGCAGGTACACCGCCATGCCGACAACAATCGTGCCCAGCACGCCTTTGCGCCAGTAAAACCAGAGCGCACCCGCCGCAATGGCATACAGCCGTGCATCTTTAAGCGTTGAAATCACCTCGCCCTGCGTCATCACAATTTCAGGCACCACCACAGCCGCCAGCGCGGCAATCGGTGCGTAATGCAAACCGCGCTCGGCCCAGCCGGGCAATCGCCAGGGCTTGGTTGAGAAAAAGAAAAACGAGCGCGTGACCACTGTGACCAGTGCCAGGCCAATGATGGTGACCACTGTCCCGATGTCGGTTTGACCCAGGGTCTGATGGATCGCCTGGTTCATGGTTTGCGCTGTGCAGGCCGGGCCAGCGGCGTTTGTTCCAGCATCAGGCACACGGCAACGGCCGCAGCAATGGCCACCAAAATATTCAGCTTGAATGGCAGCGCAAACGCCGCCACTGCCGCCGCGCCTGCCACACCCAGCGACACCGTGCGCAGGGTGGTGGTGGCCAGCGAACACAAAATACCCGTCAATGCCAAAACGGCTGCAAAACTAAGCCCCCAGCTCATGGGGATTGAATTGGCCAGCACAATACCCAGCAGCCCGGAGCCGACCCAGCTGAACCAGTTGATGGCGCAATTGCCCGCCAGATAAGCTTCCTGCGAGCGGATGACAACCGGGTCAGTGGATGGATGTTCAAACCGTTTGACAAACAACACGTAACTCAAATCGGCCGTGAAGTAGCCGCTGACCAGACGCCGCCACAGCGGCTGATGCATGACATACGGCCGCAAATGAGCGCTGAACACCGCAAAGCGCAAGTTCACACAAAAAGCCGTGGCCAGCACGACCCACATTGGCGCGCCCGCCACGATGAGGGGCAATGCGGCCAGTTGCGAGCTGCCGGCAAATACCAGCACGCACATCAGCAGCGTTTCCGTCAGGCTCAGGCCCGAGTTGATCATGGCCACGCCCGTCATCAAGCCCCAGGCCGCGATACCGGGGGCCGCAGAGGCCATGTCCCAGACGCCGCGTTTGAACTCGGGATGTTTGTAGAGGGCGGTCATGGCGCTGTAGGGGGCGACGTAAAAGTCATGCCTGGCGCGATGTTGAAGCCGCGCAAAAACTCAGCCACGGGCAAAGACTTGCCGCCAGATTTTTGTAAATGCGTGATGCGCAGTACGCCATCGCCTGTGGCCACGTCAATCCCATCAGATTGAGCACTAAATATGCCTCCAGCTCTACTATCTATTGCGTGAGCAGCTATTAAAATATGAGCATTATGCAGCTTGACGACTTCGCCGTTTAACTGGCTGGACGCACCCGGAAAGGGCTTGAAAGCGCGAATGCGGCGTTCAATCACAGCAGCGCTTTGCTGCCAGTCGATGTGCGCTTCTGCCTTTTCAATCTTGTGGGCGTAGCTGATGCCTTCGGTGGGTTGCGCGACAGGTTTCAAGCTACCGCAGGTTGCCATTTCAAGCGTCTGCACCATCAGGCGTCCGCCCAGCGCGGCCAGCTTGTCGTGCAGGATGGGGGTCGTTTCATCAGCAGCGATGGCGTGTTTTTCTACCAGCAGCATATCGCCCGTGTCCAGCCCCGCGTCCATCTGCATGATGGTGATGCCGGTCTCAACATCGCCCGCTTCAATCGCCCGGTGAATCGGCGCCGCGCCGCGCCAACGGGGCAGCAAAGAAGCATGAATATTGAAGCAACCAAGCCGGGGCGTATCAAGAACCCATTGCGGCAAGATCAAACCATAAGCCGCCACCACCATCACATCGGCCTGTACAGCGTCAATCGCCGCTTGGGCGGCTAGCGCGTCGTCCGGGTATTTGCCGCCCGTCCGCAAGCTGCGCGGTTGCGCGACGGGTATGTTGTGGGCCAGCGCCCACTGCTTGACAGGCGATGCCTGCAACTTCATACCGCGCCCAGCGGGACGGTCGGGCTGGGTCAAGACCCAGACAATCTCATGTCCGGCGGCGTGCAGTTGCTCAAGCGCCACGCGGGCAAACTCGGGCGTGCCGGCAAAAATGACTCTCATCAATCTTCTTTTTGCTGCTTGATCATCTTGGTTTTAATGCGGTTGCGCTTGAGCGGCGATAAATACTCGACAAACACCTTGCCCATCAAATGGTCCATTTCGTGCTGGATGCAGACCGACGCCAAACCTTCAAGCTCATGCGTTTGCTGCTTGCCGTCCGCGTCAAGCGCCTGCACCTTCACGGCCACCGCACGCTCCACGCCGTCGTAAATGCCGGGCACTGACAGGCAGCCTTCGTCGTTGATTTTTTTCTCGTCGCTGGCCCAGACAATTTCCGGGTTGATGAGTACCAGCGGCTGGCTGCGCTGCTCGCTCACGTCCATCACAATCACGCGTTCATGGGCATTGACCTGCGTGGCGGCCAGACCGATGCCGTCATAGGCATACATGGTCTGCAGCATGTCTGCAACCAGCGTCTGCAGCCGCGCATCCACTGCGGCAACGGGTTTTGCCACGGTGTGCAGGCGGGGGTCAGGGTAACGGAGAATGGTCAGTTGGGTCATGCGAGTCTGTCGTAGGGTGCCGGGGTTGTCGCTATTTTCGCAAATTTTCAGCTGTTTTAAGTGTGCAAGGCCATGCAAATGCTCATTTTCGTTGCCTAATCAACAGCTTAGATACAAAATCTGTGGTAATTTCTCAAGATCAAACCGCCCCAAGAGCCATCAAGATGAACACCAATCGCCGTCAGTTTCAGCCCGTCGTTTTCCGTTTCAAGCGCCTGACTCGCCTGAGTCAGTCCGTGCTGGCGGTTTCATTGCTAGGGGCTGCCTGCACGGTTTATGCGCAAAACTTCCCGATCACGTCCGACCAAAAGGCCACTGCCGCCCAGGTGGCACAAACCGGCGTACCGCTGGCAGATTTGGCACCCAATGCGCCTGACAGTTACAGCGTCAAAAGCGGCGACACGTTGTGGGCCATCTCCGGCATGTTTCTCAAGTCGCCGTGGCGCTGGCCTGAGTTGTGGGGCATGAACCTGCAGGACATCAAAAATCCGCACCGCATCTACCCCGGCCAGCAATTGGTGCTTGAAAAAGCAAACGGACGAGCCACCCTGCGCACCCGGCGTGCCGGTGCCAACGATGCCCCGCCAACAGATGCCGTCAGGGTGTCGCCGCGCACGCGTTTTGAGTCATTGGCCGATGCGTCCATTCCGACACTCGACGCAAACGCTATTGAGGCATTTTTAGCCGAGCCCATGATTGTTGATGCAGCGGCCTTTGCCGTAGCGCCGCGCATCGTCGCAACCCAGGAAGGCCGCGTGCTGCTAAGCCGTGGCGACAGGGCGTATGCGCGCGGTGAATACGCGACCGGCACCGCTGGCAAAGCGCTCAGCGATGCCAAAGGTCAGCCGCTCGACTTTCGCGTGTTTCGCAACGCGACAGCTTTGAAAGACCCGACCAGCGGCATCATTTTGGGCTATGAGGCCCAATTTGTTGGCAAAGCTGAACTGGTGCGCGGCGAGTCTACGCAGCAGGTATTGAACAAAGACGGCAAAACCACGACAGAGATCGTGCCCGCCACTATCGACATCGTGGTCGCTAAAGAAGAAATGCGGGTGGGCGACAGGTTAGTGCCCGAGCCAGAGCGCACGTCTCAAAGCTACGTGCCGCGTGCGCCTGCTACAGCCATCACGGGCCAAATCGTGTCGGTTTACGGCAGCGCTGTGCGTTTTGCCGCTGAAAACCAGGTGGTGGTGGTCAACCGGGGCATCAAGGACGGGTTGGAAGTCGGCCACGTGATGGCAATTTTGAAGGACGGCGAACGCCTGACAGACCGCACCGACAACGCCCGGACCCAGATCAAACTGCCCAACGAGCGCAATGGTTTGCTGATGGTTTTCAAAACCTACGAAAACCTGTCTTACGCACTGGTGCTGCAAATCACCGACGGCGTCAAGGTTGGCGACCGAATCGTTAACCCCAGGTAAGCCCTTCGAGACGTCACGGTTTGGAGCGCGCTGAACTCACCGCTTGGCTGCGGCTGACGTTGACGCCCGGCGTGGGCAACGACACAGCGCGCAAGCTGCTGGCGGCATTTGGCTCTGCCGAAGCGGTGTTTGAGCAAACCGAAGCAGCCTTGCGACAGCTGGGCAGCAGCAAGCTGGTCAGCGCCATCACCACTGAACCGCTCAAGTTGCCAGAATTGCTGTCTGCCACACTGGACTGGCTGGCTGGCGGTGATGACCGCGTAGTAGCGCCGATTGGCAGCGCGCACTACCCAGTGGCGCTGCTCAACATTGAAGACCCGCCTTTGGTGCTTTATATGCTGGGAAGCCAGTTAAATCATGCGCGAGTAGCTATTAAAAGTGTAGCGCTTAATCTTGCTGTTGTTGGCAGCCGCAACCCCACCCCGCAAGGCGAGGCCAATGCCCGGCAGTTTGCCAAGGCGTTTGCCGAACAGGGTTTGTGCATCGTGTCGGGCCTGGCGCTCGGTGTGGACGGCGCGGCGCATGATGGTGCTTTGTTGGGCGGTGGTACAACGATTGCTGTCGTTGGAACGGGGTTGGATCGTGTCTACCCTAAAAAGCATTTGGCACTGGCGCATCGCATTGCCGCAAACGGTTTGATCATCAGCGAGTTTCCTATTGGTACACCGCCGCTGACGGCGAATTTCCCCAAACGCAACCGCATCATTTCGGGCCTGTCAGTCGGCACGCTGGTGGTGGAGGCGGCGCTTAAATCGGGCTCGCTGATCACCGCACGCATGGCCTCTGAGCAAGGCAAAGACGTGTTCGCCATTCCGGGGTCTATCCACTCGCCGCTGTCACGTGGTTGCCATTACCTGATCAAGCAGGGCGCCAAGCTGGTGGAGACGGCACAAGATGTGATGGAAGAGTTGAAGATTCCACTTTCTTCAATCGTCCCGGCATCGGTTGATGACGACGAAGCCCCTGAGGGCTTTTCGTCAAGCGCACCTCAGGCCGACGCTCCTTTCTTGTCTGCTCTGGGCTTTGACATCGTCAGCCTTGACGCACTGCAAGCTCGTACCGGGCTACCCACGCCCGAGCTGCAAGCCAAATTGCTGGAGCTGGAGCTGGACGGTTTTGTTACGCGGCTGCCCGGTGGGCTGTTTCAACGGCTGGCTGCGGGTTGATCGCGGCATAGTCCTTCATCAGTCCCGCCCATTGCAAGCGGGCGGTTTTGACATTGCGCTCTTTCACATGGCCATAGCCCTTGATGATTTCCGGGATGCGGGCAACTTCAACGGCTGTTGCATGGTTGGCGCTGTTCAGCGATTCAAGCAGCTTGTCAATGGACGCGGTGTATTCACCAATCAAAGCGCGCTCCATCTGGCGTTCTTCAGTTTTACCAAACACATCAAACGCCGTTCCGCGCAGGCCTTTTAGCTTGGTCAGCACTTTGAAGCCCGTCAACATCCACGAACCGAATTGGCGCTTTTGCAGCTCGCCCTTTTCGTTTTTCTTGGAGATCATCGGCGGGGCCAGGTTGTAGTTAAGCTTGAAGTCGCCTTCAAACATGGCGTTGACTTTGTTCAAAAATGCCGTGTCCGTGTGCAGACGCGCGACTTCATACTCGTCTTTGTAGGCCATGAGTTTGAACAAGTAGCGCGCTACGTTTTGAGTCAGCAGCGTTTTGCCCAAAGCTGACTCAGCGCGCTCTACCTTGCGCACAAATGCCTCGTACGTTTTAGCGTAATCGGCATTTTGGTAGGCGGTTAAATACTCAACCCGCTTGGCGACCAGTGCATCAACGCTGTCCCTGGCTGTCGGCAGTGCAATGACTTGTGCAGGCGCAAACAAACGCTCAACCGATGGCAAATCATGCGCCGCACGGCGGCCCCAGGCAAAAGCGGTTTTGTTGTTGTCAATGGCAACCGCATTCAGTTCAATTGCACGGGTTAGCGACTCCAGGCTCAGTGGCAACCAGCCCTTTTGCCACGCATAGCCCAGCAGCATCGGGTTGGTATATATGCTGTCGCCCATCAACTTGGTGGCAGCCAAATCGGCGTTGAACGTGCCGACGTTTTCTGCACCGACGACCTTGACGATCTCGGCCTGACACGCGCTGCCCGGGTTTTGCCACGCGCCGTTGTGCACAAACGAAGCGGTGGGCGCGCTGTGAGCGTTGAGCGCCACATGTGTACGCCCTGCCAGCATACGGAGCATCGTTTCCTTGTTGGCGGCAACAATCGGGTCGCAGCCAATGATGAGGTCTGCACTGGCTGTTCCCACGCGGGTGGTGCAAATGTCGTTTGCCGTGTTGGCAATCAGCACATGGCTCCAGGTGCTGCCACCTTTTTGCGCCAGGCCTGCCGCGTCTTGCGTGACGATGCCCTTGCCTTCAATGTGCGCGGCCATGCCCAATAGCTGGCCGATGGTGATGACGCCGGTGCCGCCGACGCCTGCGACGACCGTGCCCCACACCTGGCCTGCGCCGATGGCTGGAACAATAGGTGCTGGCAACTCGCCCAAGGTAAATGGATTGGCTTTGGCATCGGTCTTCGATTTCTTTTTCAACTGCCCGCCTTCAACCGTAATAAAGCTGGGGCAAAAACCTTTCACACACGAATAATCCTTGTTGCAGGTGCTCTGGTTGATTTGCCGTTTGCGGCCAAACTCAGTCTCCAGCGGCTCCACACTCATGCAATTCGATTGCACGCTGCAATCGCCGCATCCTTCGCACACCAGCTCATTGATCACGATGCGCTTGGCCGGGTCAGCCATGCTGCCGCGCTTGCGACGCCGACGCTTTTCAGTCGCGCAGGTCTGGTCGTAAATGATGACCGTTGTGCCCAAGATGGCCCTGAATTGTTTTTGCAGCGCGTCCAGCTCATCACGGTGGTGAACCGTCACGCCTTCTGGTAACCGTTCACCCTGAGCCTGACGAAGGGCGTCGTACTTTTCCGGCTCGTCCGTAACCACTATGGTTTTAATAGCGCCTTCCGCCCGCATTGATTGGGCTATCTGCACAACTGAGTGCCCCTCAGCACGCTCACCGACCTGCTGGCCACCCGTCATGGCAACAGCGTCGTTGTACAAAATTTTGTAGGTGATGTTGATGCCAGCGGCAATCGACTGGCGAATGGCCAGCAGCCCACTGTGAAAGTACGTGCCGTCGCCCAGATTGGCGAAAATGTGTGTGTCGGTTGTAAACGGTTGCTGCCCAACCCACGGCACGCCCTCACCGCCCATTTGGGTAAAGCCCATCGTGCTGCGGTCCATCCACAGCGTCATGTAGTGGCAGCCAATACCCGCTATGGCGCGTGATCCTTCAGGCACTTTGGTTGATGTGTTGTGCGGGCAACCCGAGCAAAACCACGGCGTGCGTTCGCTATCGACAGTCAGCACGGTCAATGATTGTTCTTTGGCTTGCAGTACCGCTAGGCGGGCGTCGATACGGGCGGTCATGTCAGCGTCAAGACCGAGTTTTTTCACGCGCTCTGCAATTGCTTTGGCAATCAGCGCGGGAGACAAATCCGCATTCGCGCGTAGCAGTGTGTTGGCTGATGGGTTCGGTCGGCTCCACTCGCCACCACCATCTTGCCCGGCATCACCAAATTTGCCAACAATGTTCGGCCGCACATCGGCGCGCCAGTTGTACAACTCTTCTTTGAGTTGGTATTCAATGACCTGGCGCTTTTCTTCGACCACCAGAATCTCTTGCAGGCCGGTGGCAAATTCGCGCGTCAGTTGCGCTTCAAGCGGCCACACCACGCCAACTTTGTGCAGGCGTATGCCCAGCTGCTGACAAGTCGCATCGTCTAGCCCCAAATCCATCAGCGCCTGGCGCGTGTCGTTGTAGGCCTTGCCGCTCGCAATCATGCCAAAGCGGTCTTGTTTGCTTTCAATAGCGTTGTAGTTCAACCGATTGGCGCGAATGTAGGCCAGGGCTGCATACCATTTGGTGTCAAACAGCCGCTCTTCCTGCGCCAGCGGCGCGTCGGGCCAGCGAATGTGTACGCCGCCGGGCGGCATGTCAAAGTCAGTCGGCATTTTGATCTGCACGCGCTCGGGGTCAATCATGGCGCTACTTGAAGATTCAACAATTTCCTGAATCGTCTTCATGCCCGCCCACACGCCCGCGTAGCGGCTCATGGCAATCGCGTGCAAACCTAAATCCAATATCTCTTGCACGCTGGCTGGGAAAAATACTGGCAGCCCACACGCTTTGAAAATATGGTCACTCTGGTGTGCAGCAGTCGAGCTTTTTGAAATGTGGTCGTCGCCCGCAATAGCCAGCGCCCCACCCCACGCGGTGGTGCCCGCCATGTTGGCATGCTTGAACACATCTGACGTGCGGTCCACGCCCGGCCCCTTGCCATACCAAATGCCGAACACGCCATCAAACTTGTTGGTGCCCGGCGGCGCAAAGCCTAATTGCTGTGTGCCCCACACGGCAGTCGCTGCCAGCTCTTCATTCACGCCCGGCTGAAAAACAATGTTGCGCTCTTTTAAATACTTCGCCGCCTTGACCAGCGCCTGGTCGTACCCACCCAGTGGCGAGCCGCGGTAGCCAGAAATAAAACCCGCTGTGTTTTTGCCCTGCGCCTTGTCGCGCACTTGCTGCAGCATTGGCAGCTTGACGAGCGCTTGTACGCCGCTCATGAAGGCGTGGCCGTAATCCAGGCTGTATTTGTCGTCAAGAGTCACTGTCTCCAGTGCTTTGCGAATGTGTTCAGGCAGCGGTGCGTTCATCGTGTTGTCTCCGTACGTGGTACTTTTAATTCAAGCAAAGTGTATGCCGTTAGGCAAGATAAGTCTTTGCGTTATGTGCCTGAATAAGCCTTGTTTGCGCAAGAATCTTGCTGCAAAATCCTTGATATGGAAACACTTGACAAGTTTGATGTCGCCATTCTGGTGCAACTGCAAACCGACGCACGCCAGACCAATGCCGAACTGGCCTCGCGCGTGGGCCTGTCAGCCGCGCCCTGCTGGCGCCGCGTGCGCGCGCTTGAAGAAGCGGGCTTTATCACCGGCTACCGGGCGGAAATCAACCGCCACAAAATCGGCCTCGGCGTGCTGGCCTTTGTACGGCTCGATGCCGACCGCAACAGTGCAGATTCAACAGGCAAGCTGGAAGTAGCCATCAAAAAAATGCCAGAAGTCGTGGCCTGCCACTACATCAGCGGCACCGGTACCTTCGAGTTGCAAGTCGTGGCGCAAGACCTGGAAACCTTCAGCCAGTTCGCGCTGAAAAAACTCATGAACCTGCCCAACGTCAAAGACATCCACACCAGCTTTTCATTGGGTGAAGTCAAAGCCAGCAGCGCGCTGCCGCTGGGGCATTTGGAGCGGTAGATTAGCTGTTGAGAACTTCATCATCACGATGCAGTATTGGTGAGGTTTGTAATTCGCTATTTACTGCAAACCTTGCGACCTGTAGCGCGTACGTATTGAGTAACAAACAAAATTTCGACTAAGAGAGACAAAAATGCTAATCAAAAAATTGGTGACAGTTTGGATGGTGACGGTAATTGGAACTTCATACGCTGACATTGATAAGTGGTCTTACTTTGATGTGCCGCATATCCGCACCGGCACATACAGACCTGAAGCTTCGCTTATGAGTAGGAATGCGCTACCGCTACCAGCACAGAACAAGGAGAACAACATCGGCTATCTAACCGTTCGAAAAAACACTGATGGCACGGAGGAAGTGAGTTTGTCAGTCGAGACTGGGCGACAGCTAGTGTGCCCACCAGGCGACTGCGTAATTACAATTTCATTTGATGGTAAATCAACCACTTCCTTCCAGGGTGCTCTCGACAGGGACTGGGGAGCAGCAAGGATTGTTTTCCATGACTCGAAAGCTTTTATTGCTAATGCACGGCAAGCCAGAAAGATCGTCGTGAATTTTCGCGAAGCGTCTAACGGACTAGCTAGCTATAACTTCGAAGCCACTTCACCGCTAAACTTTCCAGCACGGGTTAAACGTTTAAACGGTTAGTAATATTGTTCTTAGCATCGGGGAAGATTTGGTGTCAACCTCAAATTAAATTTACACAAATAAAATTAGGAGCAGCTGGTGCCAGTATTCGCGGGCTAAATGGCCGAATTGACCGGGAAAAACATCAGCTTCAACAACTACCACCCATCCCGCAGCACATGCCTAAGCGCTTTGCCCTTGGCATCACGATAAACATCAAAGTCTGAATCAATTGTCAGCACATGGCGAATGCCGCGTCGCGCTGCCAATTCAGCGACTGACGCATCGGCTAGATCAAATGGCAAGTCGCGAAATCGTTCACTGATCAGCAGCACCTGTGCCAAGGTTTCTGGTAACGCTTCTGCTGCGGGCGCGTCCAGCGTAAAGCCGCCGCGTTGGCCCCAACGTAAAAAGTCTAGTGCGCAGTCGTTGCCCAAGCGCCGGGCCAGCAAAGCGCATACCTCCGCCAGCACGGGCCAGGTCGTTAGCAGGCTGGCTTGCGGATTGCCCTGCAGCCATTGCAATACGGGCACATGCCAGTGGTCTGCGCGGTTGAACAAAGCCAGCAGTGGTCCACTGTCTGTCACTACTTGGCGCAAAGCTGGCGAGGCCTTGGTAGCTGCTGCAACTTTAAGCTTTGCCACGTCACACAGCTTTGGCTGGGGTGCCCCGCAGCGGGCGCTTTTCATCCCAAATTTGCGCAACTTCTGCCTTGCGCTTGCTGGCCAGGTCTTTGGGGCCACTATGCAAGCCAAATAAATCACTGCCCAGCGCGTAGGCTGAAGGGGTAGGCGCAGTAGTTTGCGCCAAATAGCTTTGCAGCGCATCGCGCATCACGGCACTGGCAGATCGCCCTAAGGTGGCGCATCGGCTGCGCAAGGCACGCTCAAGTGGGGCATCAAGTTTAACGGTCATGGTCATTTTTAAACCCCTTAAAAAGTAATACGTTAATTATTACATTTTACGATTCTTGGAGCAAGGTGTGTGATGTCGACCTACCCGGAAGAAGTTGGGGCAAACTCCAACTAAATCGCCACTATGAAAGTCGAAACTCGTTGTTGAATCTAAGTTGGTCGCCATGCCGGCTTGGCAGTAAAAACAGCATTTCCAACACGGATTCTGAAAAGAACGAATTTTGTTATGTGCGAAAAAAGCGAAGTTGCCAAAGTGGCAACTTCGCTTCAAATATGCAAACAAGGAGGCGGAAATTCTGCCGTGCCAAAAGTGCTGCCTACAAACCGATCACGCCGCCATCGGCTCGCGTAATCACAATGGTTGCTGACCTCGGCCTGCCCGTTGCACCGTAGCCCAGGTTGCCTGGCCAGGTGCTTTGAAATGTGTAGCTACCTGTACCAATGGCGGGGGTGTCTTCACCCGGATGCTGGATGTTGACAAACATAGTTTTCCCGTCGGGCGATTCAGTCAGGCCGGTGATTTCGCATCCCGCAGGCCCGACCAGAAAGCGGCGCAACTTGGCATCACCGAGGGCTGCACCCACAAACGTTTGTTTTGTTCCGGTCACTGCTAATGGCGCAGGCACAGCAACAGTCGCGGCAGGCGTCAGGCTGTTTTGAACAGTGACCCTGGTGCCGTCTCCCACCGTGCCTGGAATTGCCGCCAGCATCATGCAATTGCTAACGTCGGTGTAGGCGCCGTCATCGGTTTGAATCCAGCAAATACCCGTTGCCTTGCTGAACCACAAACCGTCAGGGGATGAAAAGTCGTTGTTGGCCGTCAAACCTGACAGATTGATCGCCGCACCGGCATCGGACTCAGCACCAAACAGGAAGATGTCCCAACTGAAAGCAGTGGCAGTCGACCCGGCTGCGCTTTCTTTAAAGCGGATGATGTGGCCATTCGGGTTGCCCGACCGCCTGAGGCCGTCGTTGTCGTTGTAAGCGCGGGGATTGACGGCATCCGCATTGGCAACCGTGCGTGAGCTGTTGTTGGTCATGGTGAAGTAAACATCGCCGTTGGCCGGGTTGACCGCACCCCATTCCGGACGGTCCATGCGGGTGGCACCCAAAGCGGTTGCCGCGTGGCGCGCATTGACCAACACATCCGCCTGGTTGGCAAAGGGGTAAAGCGTGTAGCCCGTAATCACCGGGTTGCCAAAAGTCAGCTCCAGCCAGCTACCGCTGCCGTCGTCGTTGAACTTGGCGACATAAAGCTTGCCTTCGTTCAAATACTTGTCACCCGCAACCAGGCCGCCACCGATGTCGGCCACATCCCAATTGGCGGCTGTCACAAATTTGTAGATGTACTCGTTTTGCGAATCACAACCCATGTAGAAAGCCAACGGTTTGCCGGCCACTGGAATGCTGCTGATCGCCGCTTCGTGCGCAAAACGACCCATTGCCACGCGCTTGACAGACGTGCTGCTCGCCAGCGGATCTATTTCAAGGTTGTAGCCAAAAGTGTTGGGCTCGTTGCGAAAGTCTGCCGCCGCCGTGGCGCCTGGGGCAGAGATGTCCCAGCGCCCAAAGCGGTCGTCAAGTGCTGCACTGGCCGGGGTGTACCAGCCTTGGCCCCGGCCTGATGTAGCTGTAGCGGCCAGGGGCGTGGCTTGCACGCCATAACGCGCGCGGGACGCTTGAATTTTGGCGTCGACCGGAGCAGACCCAGCTGGCATGTTGAAGTAGGTTGCCCAATTTTCTTCACATCCCAGGTACGTTCCCCACGGCGTTTTGCCACTGCCGCAGTTGTTGAGCGTACCGCGTGCTGTCGCGCCGCTGGGGTCATATTTGGTGACCATAAAGCTGCGAATATTGGCCTGCTCTGCCGCCGGATCTGCAATGCGAACGGGTGTTTGGGCCGTGATGCGGCGGTTGTACAGCGAGTCAATTTTGTATTCCCACTGGCCATTGCTTTTTTTGCCAATCTCAACCAGCGACACGCCATGGTGATTGATTTCCTTGAGCACCTCCAGTTCCGGTCTTGCACCCAAATCCCAGGTGCCAAACTGGTTGAACTTTTTACCATTGACACCATTGCTGGTTTGTCCGCGCGGGTGAAAAAAGTGCGCGTCCGCCGAGCTTTCATGATTAACTGCCAAAACGGCACGGCCCGTGTCTTTGTCGGTAAACCGGTCATTACTGCCGATGTAAAAAATGTCCATACCGTCATGGTGATCACCGATGCGCATGGCCCACTCGTCGGTCTCTGTGCCTGCATTGGAGTAAGCGGCAATGCTTGAAACCAGACGATCCCCCGTGGCATGCAGCACTGAGTAGGTATAGCCTGCGGGCAAAATAACGCTGTCAGCCAGGCTTTTACTGACGGCTGAAAATCCAAATGCTTTGTCTGGTGCTGGTGCAGGTGTCGGCGCTGCTGACGGCGCTGGTGAGGGTGCAGCAGCAACCGAGTCGCCACCGCCGCAACCGGACATGAATGGAATGCTTGACAGGGCGGCCAGACCCAGACCGCCGCAGATGATATTGCGGCGCGAAACGGCTGAAGCGGCGCTGCGCTGGATGACATCCTGAATATGCTCGTGGCTTGCGCCATGAAAGTTGTCATCGCCGTCATCGTGGCGTTGCAATGCGGTGCGGTCTGCTGCAGAAAGATTTAACGATTTGTTCATGGGAACCCTTTCAAAGTGGTTGAGTTGACGCTTAACCAGAATGTTAGAAATTCAATATGACAGACGCTTTGATTTCAGTGTAATTTTTGTGTCAGTTCGTGTTTGCGGCCGTTGTCCAGGCTGTGCCAAGTGCTACTAAATAAATAGTAAACGCCACCCAAAAGCTCGTCATAAGCAAGTGGCGTTTGATGCTGAACTGGTGGTTACAGTTTCTTTGAACTTTTTCCTCAGTGATGGGGTGCAGCGCAGACGTCATCAGCCTGTACTCGGCGACCATGCGGGTGAAACAGGTGCCGATCAGAAACGAAACAATGTCAAAAGTTTTTATTCAAACTCACGCTGCAATCACCGGGTGCATTGCCGCAAAACGTACCGTAATGCGTGTGCCCGGTAAATGTGCGTAGCCTGGCAGCAAGGCATCTTCAATGCTCACAGTCGCATCGTGCTGGTTGGCGATTTCCAGCACGATGGCCAAGCCCAGACCTGAGCCATCAACGTTGGTGCCGAGTGCGCGGTAAAAAGGCTGAAACACCAACTCGCGCTCTGCTGCCGGAATCCCCGGCCCTGAGTCTTCCACCAGCAACACCAGCACGCCGCTGAAGGCATCGGTCAGCAGACGCAACGTGACATGGCCTTTGTCGGGCGTGTAAGCAATGGCGTTGTCGAGCAGGTTGCGCACCAGCTCTTTGAGCAGCGTCGGGTTGCCGTCAAGTTGGGTGGCGGGCCCGCCCGCTTCAGGGCCCTCATAGCCCAGGTCAATTTGCTTTTCAAGCGCACGCGGCACTGAATCGGCCATCACCTCACTGGCAATCAGCACCATGTCCAGCGGCTGCTTGGCCAGACTGCGGCCTGTGGCTTCAGCTCGCGCCAAGGCCAGCAACTGATTGACGGTGTGGGTGGCCCTGACGCTGGACTGGCCGATGTGCTTGAGGGATTTTTTCAGCTCGTCGGCATTGGTTTCGCGTTGGGCCAGATCGGCTTGCATCCGCAGGCCTGCCAGCGGGGTTTTCAGCTGATGTGCAGCATCCGCCAAAAAGCGTTTTTGTGTGGTCAGCGACACCTTCAGGCGGCTGAGCAAGTCGTTGATGGAAGACACCAGCGGGGCGACTTCTTCGGGCACCGCGTTTTCGTCCAGCGGGCTCATGTCGTCGGGCTTGCGGGCGCGGATGCGTTTTTCAAGCTGCGCCAGTGGTTTGATGCCGCGCACCAGCGCCAGCCACACCAGCAGCACCGCTAGCGGCAGCGTGACAAACTGCGGCACCATCGTGCCTTTGACAATTTCAGCGGCCAGGGTCTTGCGCTTTTCTAGCGTTTCAGCGACTTGCACCAGCACCCGGCTTGCGGTTTTATCGTCCACCTTGATCCAGGTGTAGGCCACGCGTACATCCTCGCCATTGATCTTGTCTTCACGCAGGCGCACATCGCCGTCTTGCAGTTTGTCGTCGTCCAGGGGTAAGGGCAGGTCACGCTCGCCGCTCAGGGTTTCGCCGCGTGAACCAATGACCTGGTAGTACACCAGATCGGTGTCGTCCGCCCGCAAAATTTCACGTGCCGGGCCAGTCAGGTTGAACTGCACCACATTGTTTTTAACCACCACCAGTTTGCTCAGGGCCTGCACGTTGTATTCAAGCGCGCGGTCAAACGGTTTGCCCGCAATGTTTTGCGCCACCAGCCACGTCAGCACCAGGCTGACAGGCCACAGCAGCAGCAGCGGCGTGAGCATCCAGTCAAGAATTTCGCCAAACAAACTGCGGCGCTCGCGTTGGAAGATCCTTATGGCCATGTAGGCCTTGTCAATACGGCTGCAGGGTCACTTAACGCGGAGGGGAGGAGAGCGCGGAGGACGCGGAGTAGAAGTGATCTTGTTGTTAATCTTCCATTACAAAATCCATCTTCTCCGTGTCCTCCGGCTGTAACTCCTCCTCTCCGCGTTAAAGGTATCCGTACCCGCATTTTTAGCTCGGTATCTTCTCAAGGCAGTAGCCCAGCCCCCGCACCGTCGCAATCCGGATGGGCCCCTTCTCAATCTTCTTCCTCAGCCGGTGGATGTAAACCTCAATGGCGTTGTTGCTGACCTCCTCGCCCCACTCACACAGGCGTTCGACCAGCTGGTCTTTGCTCACTAACCTGCCTGCGCGTTGCAGCAGCACCTCGAGCAGGCCGAGTTCGCGGGCTGACAAGTCAACCATCGCACCATCTATCGTCGCCACACGTCCGCCCTGGTCATAAATGAGCGGGCCATGTTTGATGGTGCTGCTGGCGGCACCGGCGCCGCGCCGCACCAGCGCGCGTACCCGCGCTTCCAGCTCTTGCAATGAAAACGGTTTGGCCATGTAGTCGTCGGCACCGTAATCCAGGCCTTTGACGCGCTCTTCCACACTGTCAGCAGCCGTCAATATCAACACCGGCAATGTTGAGCCACGGGCCCGCAACCGCTTGAGCACTTCCAGCCCATGCAGACGCGGCAAACCCAGATCGAGAATCAGCAGGTCAAACTCGGTGTTGGTCATCAACGCCACATCGGCTTCTGCGCCACTGGCGACATGGTCGGCCGCAGCGCCAGACGCACGCAGGGCGCGCAGCAAGCCATCTGCCAGCACCTGGTCGTCTTCAGCAATCAAAATTCTCATCGTTGTCTCCGGTTTTGCCTGGGTGCACGTGTCAAATTTTAGGCTTTTGAGCCAGGCTATCAATTAACATCAGCATACGCCTCCAGCCCGAGCGAGACTACCGTGGCCACGTCATGGCCTACTGCTGCACGAAATTCGGACTCCGCCTGCGCTACCGCACGTTCAAATGCGCCGAGCCACAGCAAACCATCATTGGTAAACCTGACTTTTTTGGCGCGCTTGTCATACGCATCCAGCTCACGCGTGATCAATCCCCAGGCTTCGCACTGCGTGACCAGGTCGCCCATGGCCTGCTTGCTCATGCCCGCACTGCTGGCCAAATCAGTCAGGCGAGACCCCTTGATAGCCAGATGCCGCGTGATGTGGATGTGCGCCGCGCCCACCTGATCGCGCGCTGCCAGGTTCGACAGCGCCAGCGGCACCAGCACATCGCGTGACATGAGCCACAGCACGCGCTCGTCAAAACGCCGCAAGGCGTGACCCAGCAGGCGGCCCAAATGCGTGACGCGCCAGCTCGGTTCCGGTTGATTTTCCATAAAACAAGCATATCTTATTTAATCAGGCAAACTGACTAAAAAACGCATTTACTTATTTCAACAGTGCTCATACAGTACTGGCTATCCAGACAGTTTATTGAACCCGTTAACCACCCCTAGGAGCTTTTCATGGACATGCCCAACCGCCCAACCGCCTCATCAACCCCTGCGCAAATCGCCGCGCTCAACACTGAAAAAGCCAAAGCCCTGCAGGCCGCGCTGGCCCAGATTGAAAAGCAGTTCGGCAAAGGCACCATCATGAAGCTGGGCGACGGCGAAGTCATTGAAGACATTCAGGTGGTGTCAACCGGCTCGTTGGGCCTGGACATCGCCCTGGGCGTGGGCGGCCTGCCGCGCGGCCGCGTGGTTGAGATTTACGGCCCTGAATCATCAGGCAAAACCACGCTGACACTGCAAGTTATTGCCGAGATGCAAAAAATTGGCGGCACCTGCGCATTTGTCGATGCCGAGCACGCGCTAGATATTCAATACGCCCAAAAACTCGGCGTCAACCTGCAAGAGCTGCTGATCAGCCAGCCGGACACCGGTGAGCAAGCGCTGGAAATTGTCGACTCGCTCACCCGCTCTGGCGCGGTTGACTTGATCGTGATTGACTCCGTTGCTGCGCTGACGCCAAAGGCCGAGCTAGAAGGCGAAATGGGCGACAGCCTGCCCGGCCTGCAGGCCCGCTTGATGAGCCAGGCGCTGAGGAAACTCACCGCCACCATCAAAAAAGCCAACTGCATGGTGATTTTCATCAACCAGATCCGGATGAAAATTGGCGTGATGTTTGGGTCGCCTGAGACGACCACCGGCGGCAACGCGCTGAAGTTTTACGCGTCGGTGCGGCTGGACATTCGCCGCATTGGCTCCATCAAAAAAGGTGAAGAAATTATTGGCAACGAAACCCGGGTGAAGGTGGTGAAAAACAAGGTGGCCTCACCGTTCAAGACGGCGGAGTTTGACATCCTGTACGGGGAGGGCATCAGTCGGCTGGGCGAAGTGCTTGACCTGGGTGTGGCTGGACATATTGTTGAAAAATCCGGTGCCTGGTACGCCTTTAACGGCGAAAAAATCGGCCAGGGCCGCGACAACTCGCGTGAATTCTTGAAAGAAAACCCCGAGCTGGCCATCGAGATTGAAAACAAGGTGCGTGAGTCGCTGGGCATTCGCCTGATCGAACCAGCAGTCAACGCGGCACCCGAGAAAGCTGAAAAAGCACCCAAAGCCGAGAAGCCAGCCAAAGCCGCTGCTGCAGCCGCTACGTAATGCCACGCGGCCAATATTTATGTAAATTAGGCCCGCGGCACGCGTAAAACATGAGCAAGAAGCTATTAATAACATAGCAAATAAGAATGGCTGTTTACTTACCCGCGATTTACAGATGAGTGCCTCCCCATGACTGATCGCACCGCTGACAACAAGCCAGCCAAAAAGAGTGGTTTCGGCCTTTCGTTAAAAGGCCGAGCCTTGCGCTTGTTGGCAGCGCGTGAGCAGTCACGCAGCGAACTCGAAAAAAAGCTGAAAGTCCACGAAGAAACACCCGGCCAGCTCGCTGCGGTGCTGGACGACTTGCAGGCCAAAGATTTCATCAGCGAAGCGCGCGTGGTTGAATCCGTCATCAATCGCCGCCAGGCCAAGATGGGCGCATCCCGCATCCGGCAAGAGCTGTTTGGCAAAGGCATTGATAAAGAGGCCGTCGTTGAAGCCATGGCAGGCCTGAAAGCCACGGAGTTAGCCAGAGCTCGCGAGCTGTGGCAAAGAAAATTCGGCGACAAATCAGAGGGTCAGCCCATCGACCGAGCCGCCCAAGCCAAGCAGATGCGCTTTCTAGCGACGCGCGGTTTTAGCGGCGACGTGATTCGGCGGGTGATTGCAGGCTCAGATGACGATGTGTAAAACCGAGCAAATACGTTAAAATTCTGACTAGTTCATTAATCTAGTCATAATTATGCAAAATACTGCTCATTATTCTGGTGCACAACCTTGGCGGCTGCAAGATGCCAAAGCGCAATTCAGCGCATTGGTCGATAGCGCCATGCGAGGAGTGCCTCAGCACGTGACGCGCAGCGGCAAGCGTGCGGTGGTCGTGTTGTCTGAGCAGGACTTTGAAGCCTTGCAGCGCGGCGCGGCAAGCAGATTGGCTGCTCCCATGAGTTTTGTCGAACATCTTTTGGCCATACCTAAAGTTGCAACTGACGAACTGCCAAATGATCAACGCTTCGACGTCCAGCCGCGAAATATCGACTTTTCATGATCTTGCTCGACGCCATGGTGCTGTCAGAGCTGCGCAAAAGCAGACCGAATGCGGGTGTGATCAGCTACCTGAAAGAACAGTGGCCTGAGACAGTCTTTTTAAGCGCCATGACGATTGGCGAAATTGAAGCCGGTATTGAGAAGCAGCGCAGCGTTTCCCCAGACTTTGCGGATAAGTTGTCGCAGTGGCTGGTGCTAATGGAACTGCAATTTGCCCAGTCCATCCTACCCGTTACCCCCACCATCGCCAAATTGTGGGGGCGGCTCTGCGTACAGAACGGCAACAAAGGAATTGACAACCTGATTGCCGCGACGGCATTGGTGCATAACCTCGTGGTGGTGACCCGCAATGTGAAAGATTTTCAGGCGGTGGGTGCGCGGGTATTTGATCCGTTTGAGGGAATTAAAAAAACTGAAGTCATGCCTGGTGATGATGCAGCGAATCTAACAACGTGGCAGCGCGAAGATAGAGAACGCTAATAAGCTTGATCTTGGAGATACCTCTGCCAACGTGCAGGCGTCTGGCGCACACTTCAGTTGCTATTAAATCAGAAGCTGGTTGCGGCGGATTTAATTGGCCTTAAAGCTGATTTGATGTTTGAAAAATGCCCAAAACAGTACTCTTCAGTCTTGCAAAACCAAAAAATTAGCAGTGAAGCGTTGTGGACTGCTCCTGTGGCGCAAAAGCGATCTTTCAAAACAATTCACTGGGCCAAGGATATTCAAGCCGTAGCTTTTGCGATGTGCACTACGCTAAAGTTCAGCTGACGATGTGAGGAGGCGTCTGTGAATATGTCCAAGAACCGAAAACCTAACAATTTCTCGCTCGCAGAACGCGTCTTCAACTTGCTCTTCGCCCTACTTCTCGTTGGCATCGGAGTTGCAGGCGTGATCCAAGGTGAACTGAACGTCGCTCCGCCAAAGTCCAAGATCGGTGTGGTTCTGTATCGCATCCCGCTGTGGTTGCTGGTAGCTTCGTTATTAATTGGCGCAGCCGTGCTGCTTTCCGTCGTTATCGATCACTACGATCAACGGAACAACGAGGATTAGTATCAGCATTTCAAACGCGTAGCCATACCATTTGGCTTACTCCTGCTTACGCCATCCCTGATATCTGGTTTCCTTGCGGCGCTCGTGCGTTAGCAGCAGGTCAGGGTAGCGGTTTTAGTTGTATTTAAGGCCTCTAGCCCAACAAAGACGTGCGCAAACAGCTACTAAAATAATAGTGACAAGGCGCGCTACAACCCCAGCATCAACTTCAAATTCTGCACCGCCGCACCCGACGCGCCCTTGCCCAGGTTGTCCAGCCGGGCCACCAGCACCGCGTGTCGGTAGGTCTCGTTGCCAAACACGCGCAGTTCCATCTTGTTGGTATTGTTGAGCGCCAACGCATCCAGCTTGCCTGACTCAGGCGCGGCTTCTACGGTTACCCACTCGCTACCTGCGTAATGTTTAGCCAAAGCGTCATTCAGCTGGGCAGCTGTCGGCTTGCCGGGTAGCAAGTCAAGATGCAGGGGCAGTTGCACCAGCATGCCTTGCTCAAAATTGCTGACAGACGGAATGAATATGGGGCGGCGGCTCAAGCCGGTGAATTTCATGATTTCAGCCAGGTGCTTGTGCGCCAGCCCCAAGCCGTACAACTCAAACAATGGTGCTTGTCCTGCCTGGTAAGCCTCGATCATTTGCCGCCCACCGCCGGAGTAACCACTCACCGCGGGAAAAGTCAAAGCCTGGTCAGGGGCAATAAAACTGGCATCCACCAGCGGGCGAATCAGTGCGATTGCGCCAGTGGCGTAACAGCCGGGGTTGCCTACCCGGTCCGCTGCGGCTACCAACGCGCGCTGGTTTTGAGTCAGTTCAGGAAAGCCGTACACCCAGCCCGGTGCTGTGCGGTGCGCGGTTGACGCGTCAATGATTTTGGGTTTGTTGCCTTCCAGGCTGTCAATCATGGCGACCGATTCGCGTGCGGCATCGTCGTGCAGGCACAAAATCACCATGTCGACGGTCGCCATCAGTGCGCGTTTGGCGCTAGCGTCTTTGCGCAACTCCGGCGCAATACTGACCAGGTCAATGCCAGGCATGGCCTGCAAACGCTCGCGGATTTGAAGGCCTGTGGTGCCTGCTTCTCCATCAATAAAAATTTTTGCCATCGATCTTCTCCGTCATGCTTTGCAGGTCGCTGCTGAGGCACCGCGTCAAGTTGGTGCAATGCAACATGATACAGTTTAGGGCTGTTTGCAAATAGCACAAACCCGCGTTTGCCGCATCAGCGTCACCGCCCTACAACAGTAGTTTGAAAGTTTTTTCATGAAAATTCACGAATACCAAGGCAAGGAAATCTTGCGTCAATTTGGTGTGCCAGTACCGCGCGGCATTGCTGCTTTCACGGTGCAAGAGGCGGTAGAAGCGGCCCAAAAATTGGGCGGCCCGGTGTGGGTGGTGAAGGCGCAGATTCATGCAGGCGGCCGCGGCAAGGGCGGCGGCGTGAAAGTTGCCAAAACCATTGAAGACGTCAAACGCATTTCTGGTGAAATTTTGGGCATGCAGCTCGTCACGCATCAAACCGGGCCGGTAGGCCAGAAGGTACGCCGCCTCTATATTGAAGACGGTGCAGACATTCAAAAAGAATATTACGTGTCTTGCGTGACAGACCGCGCCACACAAAAGATTGCCTTTATTGCCTCGTCTGAAGGCGGCATGGACATTGAAGAGGTGGCACACAGCCAGCCAGAGAAAATCATCAAGCTGTTTGTTGACCCGCTGGTTGGCTTGACCGACGAGCAAGGCAAAGAACTGGCGGCAGGTATTGGCATGCCAGCTGATTCTGTTGCGCAAACCGTCGACATTCTGCAAAAGCTCTACAAGTGCTACATGGACACCGATGCGTCGCTGGTCGAGATCAACCCGCTGAACCGCAACAGCAAGGGTGAAGTCATGGCGCTGGATGCCAAGTTCAACTTTGACCCGAACGCGTTGTTCCGCCATGCCGACATCGTGGCGTACCGAGACCTGGACGAGGAAGACGCGGCTGAAGTCGAAGCCAGCAAGTTTGACCTGGCGTACATCAGCCTGGACGGCAACATTGGCTGCCTGGTCAACGGCGCAGGCCTGGCCATGGCCACCATGGACACCATCAAACTGTTTGGCGGCGAGCCAGCCAACTTTTTGGACGTAGGCGGCGGCGCAACGGCCGAAAAGGTGACCGAAGCTTTCAAGATCATGCTGAAAAATCCGGAAGTCAAAGGCATTCTGGTCAATATCTTTGGCGGCATCATGAAGTGCGACACCATTGCTGAAGGCGTGATCACCGCCTGCAAGGCCACCAACCTGTCGGTTCCGCTGGTGGTGCGCATGAAGGGCACCAACGAAGATCTGGGCAAAAAGATGCTGGCCGAGTCGGGCTTGCCGATCATTGCTGCAGACACCATGGCCGATGCGGCTACCAAAATCGTCGCAGCAGTCAAATAAGGCGGAATTCACACCATGTCTATCTACATTAACAAAAACACCAAAGTCATCACCCAGGGCATTACCGGCAAAACCGGTCAGTACCACACCCGCATGTGCCGCGACTACGCCAACGGTAAAGAAGCCTTCGTGGCTGGCGTGAACCCGAAGAAAGCGGGCGAAGACTTTGAAGGCATTCCGATTTTTGCCAACGTGACCGAGGCCGCTAATGCCACGGGTGCAACCGTATCGGTGATTTATGTGCCGCCCGCTGGTGCGGCAGCAGCCATTTGGGAGGCCGTTGAAGCCAATCTGGATTTGGCGATATGCATCACTGAAGGCATCCCGGTGCGCGACATGCTGGAAATACGCAACCGAATTAAGGCCAAAGAGGCCGCTGGTGGCAAGCGCACGCTGCTGCTCGGCCCCAACTGCCCAGGTCTCATCACGCCTGAAGAGATCAAGATTGGCATCATGCCCGGTCACATTCATCGCAAGGGCCGGATTGGCGTTGTCAGCCGCTCAGGTACGCTGACGTATGAGGCCGTGGCGCAATTGACCGAAATCGGCCTGGGCCAGTCCAGTGCTGTCGGCATTGGTGGCGACCCGATCAATGGCCTGAAGCACATCGACGTGATGCGCGCTTTCAATGACGACCCGGACACCGATGCCGTCATCATGATTGGCGAGATCGGTGGCCCAGACGAAGCCGAAGCCGCCGAGTGGTGCAAACTGCACATGAAAAAACCCATCGTCGGTTTTATCGCTGGCGTCACCGCCCCGCCGGGCAAGCGCATGGGCCACGCCGGCGCGCTGATTTCTGGCGGTGCAGACACGGCTGACGCAAAGCTGGAAATCATGGAAGCCTGCGGCTTTACCGTGACGCGCAACCCGTCCGAAATGGCGAGATTGCTCAAGGCACTGCTGTAAGCACATTTTCTGTTGCGGTTAGCCACAATATCCAAGCCGGTTGCCATCACTGACAATCGGCTTTTTTAATCTGCTGTAGGGGTATCCATGGAAGAGTTCATGACAGCAAGCTTTTGGCTTGCGGTGGGACAAATCATCATGATCGACATTTTGCTGGGCGGAGACAACGCAGTTGTTATCGCATTGGCTTGTCGCAATCTTCCCCCTAAACAGCGGACGCAGGGCATTATTTACGGCACCATGGGTGCCATAGTCTTGCGGGTAATCCTGATTGCTTTTGCACTGGCTCTGCTGGCCGTGCCGTACCTGAAGATCGTCGGCGCAATTTTGCTGGTCTGGATTGGCGTCAAGCTTTTGCTGCCTGAAGGCCAAGAAGACCACAACATCAACCCCAGCGACAAGCTGTGGTCAGCGGTCAAAACCGTCATCATTGCCGATTTGGTCATGAGCGTTGACAACGTGCTGGCTATTGCAGGTGCCGCCCAAGGTGCGGGCCAGCAGCACCAGTTGCCATTGGTCATTTTTGGGCTGTTGGTGAGTATTCCCATCATTGTCTGGGGCAGCCAGATTGTGCTCAAGCTGATGGAGCGTTTTCCCATCATCATCACGCTGGGTGCCATGCTTCTCGGCTGGATTGCGGGTCAAATGGCTTACTCAGACCCGGCCATCAAGGCGTATTTACCAACGCAAGCTTATTGGTCGTATGTTGTGGCTGCCTGTGGCGCGGCGTTTGTTTATGTGGCCGGGAGAGTGTTGCAGCGTCGAAAAGACTCTGCAATAAAGTCTTGAGCAAACGGTGTCGCTTTCACGCCGCCATGGCCACAAACAAGCCACTAGCGCGTGAACACGTCACTTGTCGCCCCTGCCTATGAGCGCCGTTACTACGATTTTGCCAGTACCAGTACCAGTACCAGTACCAGTACCAGTACGCCGCGCCAGCCATCTGAGCGCACCGCCATCATTGCGATTGACGGCCAAAGCATTGCCAATAGTGGCCGCTGGCCCTGGCCACGCGACGTGCAGGCCAAGCTGATTGAGCAGCAGGCGGCCGCCCAAGCCCAAACTGTTGTCAACACCACGGTTACAAAAAGTTTAAATCCCGGGCCCGTCGACATCAGACTCAATGTGGGCGAATCGGTACAAATGGGCAAGCTGGTGATCAAGACGGACAAGGCTGCGCTCAGGATGCCGCAGTTTTACAAGCGAAAAGACGCCAAGCCCGCTTTTGCAAGCGACTCTTTTTATGCGCTCTGATCTTTATTCATCAGGTGTGATGCTGTTCCAGATGCTGGCAGGTGTGTTACCTTTTCAGGGCGACTCCATGGCTGAATTGATGTACAAGACGCCAATGAGCCCACGCCTGACATGCGTATCATTCGTGCAGAGCTGCCTGAAAAACTGGCAAACATCGTTGTACGATCAAGAAGCAGTCAGCCCGACGCCCGGTATCAGAACGGCGACCAGTTTGCAGTTAAATTGCGCGTGATGATGGGTGCTGCTGCAGATTTGGCTAACCCCACAAACGCCGCGCCATCGGTCAGTAGTCAAGGCGGCGTGGCTGCTGGCGCTGCCAACTTTGACACAACGGTTGTGCAGTCGGCCATAGCTTGCGAAGCGACATGGGTCATGCAAAACCGGGCGACCACCCTTGACACCAGCACCTTGCGCGATAAAAGCAGTTATCCACCAAAAATTCAAGCACCCGCACTTTCCCTGAAAGCGACAGATTAAAAGATGATTTACGAAATATGTACTGACACCGACCCCGGCCTTGCGCGGGATAACAATGAAGATGCTGTTGCGTTTGATGCACAGACCGGACTTTGCATACTGGCCGATGGAATGGGCGGTTACAACGCAGGTGAAGTTGCCAGCAGTATGGCCAGCGGTTTCATCAAGTCGGAGCTGAGCCGCTGGCTGATACAGGCCGGCTTGCATGCCAACAGCAAGGAGGTCAAACGCGCCATGGAAATTTGCGTCCAAAACGCTAACCATTCCATCTTTAATGCAGCCAACTCCAATCCGCAGTACACCGGCATGGGAACAACGCTTGTTGTGGGCGTGTTTCTGGGGAACCGATTAATCATTGGCCACATTGGCGACTCCCGCTGTTATCGGTTGAGGGCGGGTGTGTTTCAGCAAATGACCAAAGACCATTCCCTGTTGCAAGATCAGATCGACGCCGGGTTGATCACCCCCGAACAGGCGCTAACTTCCGTCAATAAAAACCTGGTCACGCGTGCGCTTGGCGTTGAGGACAGCGTGCTGCTTGACGTGACCGAGCACCGCGTAGAGCTGGGGGATGTTTATCTGATGTGTTCAGATGGTTTGTCAGACATGGTCAGAGACCAGCCCATCGCAGATATCATCCGGAGCACAGCCAGCCTGGAGCAAAAGGCGACTCTTTTGATTGCAGCGGCAAATGCCGCTGGGGGACGCGATAACATATCGATAGTGTTGGCGCATGCAAAAGAAGCAACCGTTAAACGCGGACTTTTGTCCAGAATATTGAGAAAATAGCAACGTGACTGATTCAGTCAAAACAACCAGGAGTCGGCCATGCCGAAAATGATCGTCTCTATTGACGGTGTCGTCATCAAGGAAGTCCAGTTGACCAAGGACCGAACGTCATTGGGGCGACGTCCTTACAACGATATCGTGATTGACAACCTCGCGGTCAGTGGTGAACATGCTGTCCTGCAAATGTCTGGCGTCGAAGTTCATGTTGAAGACCTCAACAGCACCAACGGTACCTACATAAATGGCAAGGCGGTAAAAAAGCAGCTCTTGCAAAACAGCGACACAGTGGAAATTGGCAAGTACAAAATCAAATACGTCAACGAAGAGGCTGACGCGGGGCTTGAAAAAACCGCGATCATCAAGCCGGACGCGGCAGATTTGATGGCCGCCAGCACAGCCCCCGTAACTGCACCGCCAGCTGTTTCTGGCACCGCTGCCAATGCGGCCATTAAAGTCTTGTCGGGCGCGGCTGCGGGGCGTGAAGTGCCTTTGGTCAAGGTGGTCACCACGATTGGCAAGCCAGGCGTAGCTGTAGCCGCCGTTACCAAGAGACCGCACGGTTTTGTTATTGCCCACGTTGAAGGCGTCAACAGGCCATCGCTCAACGGTGTACCAATTGGGGCTGAACCGGTGGCGCTTAAAAACGGCGATGTACTTGAATTGGCGGGCACGCAAATGCAGTTTGTGCAGCTGTAGCCAGCACCGCCGCCCCGCCTGCAATCTGCCTGTTATTTAGAGTAGACCGCCCTTTCAGGGCGTCCAAGGGGCTCAATGCATCGCTTGTCAAAGCACTGGTCTCGCATAGCGGTAACGCTGATCCCGCTACTGTTTGCGCTGATGCATGCCAGCGGCGTCTTGCCTGTTGGTGTTCTTCAGCGGCTGGACGACATCATTTATGATGCCCGGCTTCGCGCCACCATGCCGCAAACGTTTGATGAACGCATTGTCATTGTCGACATTGATGAAAAAAGTCTGGCTGAAATTGGCCGCTGGCCCTGGAGCCGCAACAAGCTCGCTGAATTGGTGGACGAGCTGTTTGAGCGGCAAAAAACAGCGTTGCTCGGATTTGATCTGGTGTTTGCCGAGGAGGACGACAGTTCCGGCTTGAAGCGGCTCAAACTTCTGGCGCAGAACGAGCTGCGTGACCAGGCAGGGTTTACAGAAAAACTGGCTCAGATCCAAACCAGTCTGGACTACGACGCCCTGTTCGCCAAGTCAATTGAAAACCGTCCGGTCGTGATGGGCTACTACTTGACCAGTGACCGGGACGGTCGTGTTAGCGGCGTGCTGCCAGAGCCCGTGATGGTTGCAGATTCCTTGCGCGGCAGAGCCATCAAATTCATTAGCTGGAACGGTTTTGGCGCCAATATTGGGTTGCTGGCCAAAGCTGCGCCTGTGGGCGGCTTTTTCAACTCCATCACAGAGGGCGACGGCGTCGTGCGCTCCATACCCCTGCTAGCAGAATACAAAGGCCAATATTACGAGTCGCTGTCGTTGGCTATGTTCCGCATGCTGTTGGGCTCGCCTAAGGTCGAACCCGGTTTTCCACAAGAAAAGTTTTTGAGTCGAAGTTACCAGGGGCTCGAAAGCATCCAGCTCTCCCAGGCCGGTAAAACACTCGCAATACCTGTTGATCACCGGGTGGCAACACTGGTGCCTTTTCGTGGCAATGGTGGTGCCAGTGGTGGCTCGTTTCGTTATGTTTCTGCGGCTGACCTGCTGGCCAAACGCATCGCACCGGGGCAATTGAGAGGCAAGATTGTTTTGCTGGGCACCACGGCACCGGGCCTGCTTGACTTGCGCGTCACGCCTGTCGGTGAAACCTACCCGGGTGTAGAAACCCACGCCAATGTCATCGCGGGGCTTCTGGAGGGCAAGGTTTTTGTCAAGCCGGACTACGCCGTTGGCTTTGAAGTCGTCATGTTGCTGGTGTCAGGCTTGTTTCTGGCACTTGCCCTGCCGCTGTTGTCGGCACCAAAGGCGGTTGTAGCCAGCACCGTCGTTGTTGGCGCTTTGGCAGGCCTTAACTTTTGGCTGTACCTGAGCTTTGGTCTGGTATTGCCCTTGGCGAGTGCGCTGGTAATGGCCCTGACAGCATTCGCCTTGAACATGAGCTACGGCTACTTTGTAGAAAGCAAGTCCAAGCGCGATTTGGCCAATCTGTTTGGCACCTATGTGCCGCCCGAGTTGGTTGATGAAATGGTCAAAGACGCCGCAAGCTACAACATGAAGGCCACCACCAAAGAAATGACCGTGATGTTTTGTGACATGCGGGGCTTTACCCAAATGAGCGAGACCATGGAGCCGACGCAGCTTCAAGCACTTCTCAACACTGTTTTTTCCCGGCTTACAGATCAGATTCGGAGCAATCGCGGCACCATTGACAAATACATGGGCGACTGCGTCATGGCATTTTGGGGTGCGCCGGTAGATACGCCTGACCATGCCAGCCTAGCCGTAAAAACAGCGCTTGAGATGGCCCATGCCGTACGCAAGCTCAACGAAGAGCATCGCAGCATGGGGCTGCCCGAGATTGGTGTCGGTATTGGCCTGAGTACGGGCACCATGTGCGTGGGCGATATGGGATCGAGCATCCGGCGCAGTTACACCGTCATTGGGGACTCGGTCAACCTCGGCTCGCGGCTTGAGGGCTTGTCCAAAACATATGGCATTGAGATTGTGGTGAGCGAATCAACCCGCCAGTTGGCCACTGACTTTGCCTGGCAGGAGCTTGACAAGGTTCGGGTCAAAGGAAAGGACAAAGCGGTCGCCATTTTTTGGCCAGTAGCCCCTTTAAGTTTGATGGACTCAGACGGTATTGCCGAGCTCAAAACGTGGGCCAGCGCGCTAAATGCTTATCGAATGCAAGACTGGGATCAGTGCGACGCTCAATTATTCAATTTACAGCGCCTGAATGCCAAAAAATACCTTTACCAACTCTATATAGAGCGTGTAGCCTCCATGCGAAAGTTGCCGTTTGACTCTAAATGGGACGGTGCCACGAACTTTCAGACCAAATAGGGCGAGGATGAAAGTTATTGAACAAAGACGAAAAAATGGGCAACCGTAAATTTATGAAAGTCAGGGTACTCGGTTGTTCTGGAGCAATTGCCAAAGATTGCCGAACCACGTCATTCTTGATTGACCACGACGTGCTGATTGATGCTGGCACGGGTGTAGGCGATCTCACGCTTGATGAAATGAAACGCATCAACCACGTTTTTTTGACCCATTCGCATCTGGATCATGTGGCCGCGCTTCCGCTAATGGTTGACGCCATCGCCTCACAAAGAACCACACCCATCGAAGTACATGCCTTGCAGGGCACGATAGATGCACTGCGGACGCATATTTTCAACAACACGATCTGGCCTGACTTCTCGAAAATTCCAACGCCTGAAGCACCTTTTATTACCTTTCACCCACTTGTTCTGGGGCAAACACTCAGCCTGCCCGGCAAGCATATTGAGGTGTTGCCGGCGGTGCATACCGTGCCAGCGGTTGGCTATGCGGTTACTGCAGGCAAGGGGTGGTGGGTGTTTACAGGCGACACCGAAATTAACCCCGCCTTGTGGCAGCGCATCAATCAGCTGGACGTTGCCATGCTGGTCATAGAAACGGCTTTTAGCAACCGTGAGCATGCGCTGGCAAAGCGCAGCCTGCATTTGTCGCCGCAAGTCCTGGCCCATGAGCTTGACAACATTGACAAAAGCAAAAATTACCCGATTTACATCACCCACACCAAACCGTTTGAAACCGACACCATCATGGCGGAAATTCAAAAGTTTGATCAGACAACGCCCGCCAGTAAAAATGTGCCGCACGACATTCGCTGGCTGCGTGCTGGCCAGGAGTTTGACCTATGAATGCAGACACCCACACCCGCACAGACGCAATAAAGAAAATGCGTTTTTTGACTCTCAAATGTTGCCGCCACAAGAGCGTGGCGTGACATTCGAGGCGCTTTATTTCAGGCGTTGCTGATGGGCACGCAAAGCATTGCAGGCTTGTTGACAAGCGTTCTGGCTACCGTAGCCAACAAATGCTGGTGGCACACGTCATGAACGGCGATGCGCTGTACGGTGTTATGCAGGTCATCAACAACCGCAGCAACCGGCCGTTTTCCAAGCTTGAAGAAAATTTATAGCTCTTAGCGCTCGTATTTATTGGTCTGCAGGCATAAAAAGCTTAAAAATCTGGAAAGCTCTTAGCGCCACTTCATTGGCAAAATTGTGCTGAACATAAACCAAGCATATAAGCGCTACAAAAACGGATTAACCACCCGTGTCGCCCCATAAAGCTCCCCATGGCTCATGTCCTCGGTGTACAGCAAGTCGGTGCCACAGCGGTTGGCCGCTTCAACCACCATGGCGTCCCAGATCGACAGGCGCTGAACCAGCGTTCGGGCGATGGCTTTTTGCACCAGCGCCACATTGCTGTCCACTACTGGCCACAACGCGTAATGACCCACCAGCTGCGCCGCCAGAGGCGCGGGAACTTTTTGTTTGTTGGTCAACACGTTGTAAAGCTCTATCAACACTTGGGTACTAATGACCGCCTGGCTGGCAGCGCTGTGTTTTTCAACCAAGGCTTGCGCGGTGGCCTGTTTGCTAGGGTTCTGGGTGTCGGTGCAGTAAACCAGCACGTTGGTGTCAAAGAAAACACGCATGTTCGGCTGCTTTAAACGGCAGGTGTTGCCGGGCCGCTCACCAGCGCCTCACGGGCTGTCAGCCGAAAGTCATCGGCGTACAGCGTGCTGCGCAAAGATCCACCCACCGCGACTGAAGCACTAGGTGCGCTGGCTTGGGCCGCATCTGCAATACTTTGCATCAACCGTGCCGTTGCAGTTTGCTGTGGCGACGTGGCTTGAGTATCTGTGCCCTCAACATACAGACGCAAAAAGTCTCGCACTTTGGCGCTGACCGAAGTGCCCTCCTGTATGGCCTTGATGCGCGCCCCGCGCACGATTGACTCGTCAATGGAAATGGTTAGATTCGGCATAAATACGCTCCATTAAAAGTTGTGTTTGAATTTTACACAAGTAGCAGTGAAACTGTATAACTGTGAACCAGTGCAAAAAGAATCAGGCAGCCAGGCCCCTGATGAGCAGGTCAAGGAAGCTTTACAACTCTTTATCCAGATACGCTAATTATCAAATCTGGATAAATAGGAATAAAAATGAATGTAACGAATGAAATTTTTCATCGGTCAAGCTATGCTGAGCAGATGGCTGAGCAGCTGCTGATGCCCGCACCGTTGCACACAAATGTTCGTTCTGGCGTTTTTCTGTCAGGCATTCGCCGTGTTGGCAAGACCACTTTTTTACGCCAGAACTTGATTCCCGCGCTGGAGGCACGCGGCGCAGTGGTTATTTATGTTGGCAGCGGGATTCACTTTTGGCTTTCAGCTTGACAGCCTGGGCTTGAACAAGGGAACAACTTTGGCGCAGGCATTTGAGGAACTGGTTGCCAAGGTCAAGACCCACGTGGTGCTGATTGTTGATGAAGTGCAGCAAGCGATGAGTTCAGACGAGGGATCCAACCTGCTGCATGCTCTAAAGGCAGCCCGCGATGCCGTTAACGCCAAGCCCGGCACGCCGGGCTATTTTTTGTTTGTGGGCACGGGTTCGCACAAATCACTGATCACTGACATGGCTACTCGCCTCTCCCAGCCATTTACCGGCGCAGTGGCCACTAACTACGACCTGCTAGGCAAAGACTTTGTACAGTGGCAGCTTGAGCGCATCGCTGCAACGCCGGGTGCAATGCCTTGTTGTCTCGCGTGTACCGTACCCAGTCGACCAGTTCACGCATCAAACGCGGCGTATCAAAAGGCGAAGCAGTCTGAAAGATGGTGGCGACTTCATTGCCAACGGCGTCAAAGGCAGCAACGCGGTTTTCATCAATTGTCGCCACGCGCCGCAGTGCCCACAAGCGGTCAGGCGCCAGCGTACCAAGCGCGCGCCACGCAGCCTTGAACTCGTCAAGCGCAGACAGCATAGCCAGAATACCTGGCGTGACCAAAATGTTGTGTGTCGTCAGCATAACCGTACATATAACTGCACACAACACAAAAACCCCGTTGAGCTTGATGAGCTATGAATCATGAGTTGTTCACCGTGTAACTGTGCTGGTGTTTAAAGTTGCCCCGATCTCTACTTGGCAGGTAACAAGTGACAAAAATGTCTCGCCTTGCCCGATTAATAACAATAATGACGCACAGCAAGAGGATTTTGTCGTCGAATTTGCCGATTCCAGCCTACATAAAGCTGGCACGCAATCTGCTGTATTCCATTGTTAGTTTTTTTTCAACCAAGGAGTCTTTATGCAAATCAAGCGTTCTATTCAAAAGGGTTTCACCCTCATCGAGCTGATGATCGTTGTGGCGATTATTGGTATTTTGGCTGCGGTGGCTTTGCCTGCTTATCAGGATTACACTGTGCGCGCAAAGGTGAGCGAGGGCATTGTCTTGTCAACGGCGGCCAAACTCTCGGTAGCAGAAAACGCTGCTAACGGTCAACCCTTCGCTACGGGCTGGTCTAAGCCAGTAGCCACTGCTGCCGTGTCTGCCATAGACATCAGCGCCGTGACTGGCGAGATTACGGTGGCTTACACAACGGCCATTGGCCCTATAACTGCGAATACGATTTTGATAACCCCTGTGGCAGAGTCACCACTTATTCCTGCGGTCCCTGCAATTCCAGCCGTAGGCACCCAAGGTCAACCTGGCTATGTCGCTGAGATTCCTGAGGTGCCGGCGATTCCGGCTGCTGCAGCAACCCCATTGGCGGCAGGAAAAGTGCCTTTGGGCTCGATTCGCTGGTCTTGCAATGGCGGTACTTTGCCCGCTAAATTCCGCCCTGCTTCCTGCCGTACCGCTTAATAATACTCTTACAACCCACTTTTTACAAAGCGGGTTTGTTGAGGAGTAGACTGAAATAAACATCGTCAGGCCGCCCAAACGCCCCTCTTCAGGGGCGTTTTTTATTGGGGTCAGACCCCGAACCCTCGTTTATTGATGCGTCCAGAACGTATGGGCGAGCCAACAATCGCAACGTCCAGTTAAAACCTGTTCGACGCGAACGAAATCAAGCAGCGACAATGCGCCTTCATGAAGCGCTTGCTCTATTTTTCGATGTTTTTTTCGACTTAGTTGGGGTCAGACGCCGACCCCACTTACAACCTCTGCGACTTCTGCGTTCTTCCGTCAGACTTTTAATCTTAGCGCTAAGTGGCTACCAAATAATGTATCAAATAGGACTCTAATCCTTATTCAGCCGACGTAATACGCTCATATTTTAATAGCATTTAATTGGTCGGGGAATAACTGCCAATTCAGAACTCTATTCAAACATTAAGCGGTGGTGCCGTCTGGTTAGCCCGACTGGCAGCGCTTGAACCAATTGCGAATCAAATCGGCAGACCCAGTTGCACGCGTATTGCCAACTCTACCGCCAGCAAATCAGCTTTTGACAACACATCAATTCTTGATTTAAGACGGGTTTTGTCTGCTGTCATCAACTGGTCAGCCATGGCTTTACTCTCTTTTCCAGCTACTGACACATGGGCTTCACCAGGGTAAAGGCGGTCGGTGTTGCTTGTTAGCGGCAGCACAATCACCCGGCTTAAGTTGCGGTTGGCGGAGTTGTTGCTGACAATCACGCCAGGTCGGGTTTTGTGGATCTCGCTGCCTACAGCTGGGTCAAACTCAACCCACCACACCTCACCGCGCAGCATGGGCGGCGTCAGAAATCAAGCCGTTGATCCATTCTGACGCCTCGGCTTCGCGTTGGCTGTCCCTGCTCATTGCGCGGTAACCGTCGTCCATTGACTTGTCCAGAACGTGTGGGCGAGCTAACGATTCCAGAAACTGACTCACTTTGCCCCTGCCCACCACGCGCATCAGGCCGTCGTAAACGGTTTCATCCAAGGTGATCGTTATTCGTTTCTGCATGGTGGCCTCTGCTGGTTGCGCATAGTGCATTGTGCATGAATGTGCATTCTCAATAAATATGGAAACTTGGGATTTAATTGGGGTCAGACCCCTATTTAGATTTAATTGTGTTCAGACCCCGACCCCACAGCTCGTACAGTACGCTACACGCATGATTTAAATTGACAATGTAATTGCTTGGCAGCCAAAAGCTAAGTCATGAGCTACGTCATGAGCCAAGTCATAAAAGATAAAAAACCTGCCAATCGCTTCGACACAAGATTTTGATGATTTCAGTCCAAACGATCACCAGGCAACCAGGCAACCAGGCAACCAGGCAACCAAAGCGCTAAATTAACAATTGCGCCGTTACTCCAGCAGCATGACAACTTCACTTTCAATTGCTTTGTCCGGGCTTGTCGTTTTGCCTTGGTTAAACCCCTTTGCCCTAGGCCCTTCGCCTGCAGTCCTGCCGTTGTTGTTTTCTTGGTTTTGCGCGGCGGTGGTTTTAGGTACGGCGGCGTGGGGCACATGGTCCGGCTATAAGTTGCCCAAGCTGGTCGCTTGGTCCTGGTTGACAGCCGCTGCCCTTAGCTGCGTTATTGGTTTGCTCCAGTACTACGGCGTTGCCAATGAGCTGGTTTTTTTGGTCAACCAGACACGACCCGGAGAAGCATTTGCAAACCTGCGCCAGCGTAACCAGTATGCAAGCTTGACCAATATTGGCTTGGCCGCATTGCTGTGGCTGGCAGTACAAACCGGGCAGCGTGATGGTCTGGCTAAACCTGTGCGCTTTGGCTGGCTGATTGCGGTTGCAAGTCTGCTCGCTGTAGGCAATGCTATTTCTTCGTCGCGCACCGGCCTGCTACAGCTGTTGCTGTTGTGCGGTTTATATTTGATGTGGGGCAGCTGGCGTGCAGCAACAATCCGCAACTTGTTACTGTGGGCTGTATTTGTATATGCAGTTGCCATGTTTGCGCTGCCGCAGCTGGCAGGGTTTGATGTCACCACGCATGGTGCTTTTGCCCGGCTAGGTAGCGACGATGCCTGCAACAGCCGCATCACACTCTGGTCTAACGTGTTGCACTTGATGGCGCAAAAACCGTGGCTGGGCTGGGGCTGGGGTGAGTTGGACTATGCGCACTTCACAACACTGTACAGCGGCCCGCGTTTTTGCGACATTCTGGACAACGCCCACAACCTGCCCCTGCATTTGGCAGTCGAACTGGGTGTGCCCGCTGCGTTGCTGATGTGCGGTGGTTTCACCTGGTGGGCGCTGCGCCAAAAGCCTTGGGCCGAACGTGACCCCACGCGGCAGCTGGCCTGGGCTGTGATGGCGGTGATTTTGCTGCACAGCATGCTCGAATACCCGCTGTGGTACGGGCCGTTTCAGATGGCGTTTGGCATCTGCATTCTGCTGTTGTGGCGTCAAAAACAGCCGACAGATGTTCAAAACAGCTCAAAAAAGGCATCAAATCGGCCTCTGGCCCTTGTATTACGTGCGCAGATAGCTATTATTTCTATAGCAGTTATCGCCTATACCTCTTGGGACTACCACCGCATTAGTCAAATTTATCTGGAGCCAGAATCGCGCGCTGTGGCCTACCGAACCGACACCCTGAGCAAAATCCGCAGCTCGTGGCTGTTTGCAGACCAGGTTCAGTTTGCAGAACTGCTCACCACGCCCTTGACACCCGCCAACGCGGCATGGGCGCTGGCTACCGCAAAACAGTTGCTGCACTATTCGCCAGAGGCGCGAGTAGCTGAAAAGCTGATTGAAAGCGCCGTCATGCTGGGCGAAGTTGACGAAGCTCTGGCTTACCTGGCACGCTACAAGGCTGCTTTTCCGAAACAGCATGCGTTGTGGGTAGGAGCTCGTGCGGCAGGCTGACAGGCCGCGCGAATTAAAACCAACCTACTCATCAAAGTTGAACTGCCTAATGTCTCTGGCGTGGTGCAAGATTCGCAAAACCGTCAAACTGTTTTCGCCCGTGACATAAAAGACGATGTAGGGAGTCGACGTAGGCCAGCTTCGAACGCCCGTCGCCAGCTCAGAGCGTACGCGCCCCATCAATGGTTGCAACGATAGTGATCCGGCCATATGAACTATGAACCGTTCGCCCTGAGCTTGTCGAAGGGTTCCCCTTGTGCGACCCCGGCTTCGACAGGCTCAGCCCGAACGGAAAATATATACTTCACCGGGCC
>JAYURC010000043.1:0-10214 GCA_043756405.1 Polaromonas sp. | reverse complement strand
ACGTTTTCAATCTCAAGGGCTTCGGCTTGCTTGAGGACTTCAGACACATGCAGTGCCTTGAGTTCATTTAAGTGCATGGATTAACCTGCTGTGATGGCAAAAAGAAATTGACCCTGTGGTGCGGTCATGAAAACTGGGGGAGGTTGTGTTTTGAAGCCGAGGCAAAACTGGGGGTCTGAGTCGTGCTTTACAAACCGAAAATTCGAACTGGTTAAATGATTAGCCAGCAGATTCAATAAATTATGACAGGAAAATGCAGGGCTACAAAAAGAGTGATTTTGAAACACAACCGGGCACTGACCCAGCCGTATTTCAAGGCACATCAAACCAGTTGCTGGTCAATAAACGCGGTCAGTTGTGATTTGGTCATGGCGCCGACTTTGGTGGCGGCCAACTCGCCGTTTTTAAAAATCATCAATGTCGGGATGCCGCGAATGCCGAACTTGGCGGGAATATCGCGGTTTTCATCGACGTTCATTTTGGCAATTTGAAGCTTACCCTCATAACTGGTGGCCACTTCGTCAAGAATAGGGGCAATCATTTTGCAGGGGCCGCACCATTCAGCCCAATAGTCGACCAGCACAGGGTGGGCCGATTTCAGAATGTCGACTTCAAAGGTCGCATCGGTGGTATGTTTAATCAGTTCGCTGGCCATGTTGGCTCCTTTTGAGGTTGCTAGGGCTTAAAGTTCTTGGCATTTTGGCAGAAACCAAGTCGCCCATCAGTTATTGCCATTTCATATCAACTATGACCCCCATAGCCAACCCTGTATCTGTCTCTGCTGTCAAGACGTGCTGGCTCAATGCCATGGCGCAACTAACCGCGTTGCTGCGCGCCAGAAAAGTGCATTCATCGCGTGTGGTGGTGCTGCTGCCCTATGCCCAATTGATGCAAGAGGCGCGGACGGCTTGGATTGATCACATGCAAAGCCAGGGTGAACCCAGTGCTTGTCCATCTGCATTTGTGCCGCGCTTTGAAACCACCATGAACTGGGTCAAAAGCGCGCCTGGCTTTGTACCGTCGGCGCAAGACATTCAAATGGACGTTGCACTTGATGTGCTGACAGCGGCCGGTTTGTTAAAGCGTGCCGGGCTGGCTGCGCAGCAACATTTGCTGGCGGGGCGACTGGTTGAGGCGGCCTGGTCTGTTGCCAAACTTGCTGCTGCGCAGCTGCCCGCACAGCGCTTGGCTTGGGGTGCTGAGAAAGCGCAGGATTTGGGCTTGAGCATGGTGTCAGAGGCGCTGGCCCTAGAGCTGGCCGTGGCGCGCATTGCACTTGTGTGGGCGGCTGCCTCCAGCTACCCAACAGACTCGCTATTCAATGCCGAGCTTGAGTTGTTGGTAGTCGTCGATGGTTTTCAATCTGAACCCTTGATTGAGGCGCTCAAAAAGCATTTTGCCGGGCGCACTGCGAGCATTCCGCTCAAAGCGCCTGCGTACCGGGGCGAGGTTACGCTGCACACCGCACAAGACCTGGAGGACGAAGCCCACCTGGCCGCCGCCTGTGTGCTGGCGCACTTGCAGGCGGGGCGCAGCCCAGTCGCGCTGATTGCCCAAGACCGTCTCTTGAGCCGCCGGGTGCGCGCCATGTTGGCTGGCAAAGGTGTGGCGCTGCGCGACGAAACCGGCTGGAAGCTGTCGACCACCCGCGCGGCTGCAACGCTCATGGCCTTACTGGCGGCGGCGGCATGGGACGCCTCGACCGACAGCGTACTCGACTGGCTGAAAAACGCGCCTGCTTTTGACGCAAAGCGTGTCGCCATCACTGAAACCGCTTTAAGAAAAATGGGCTGTCGTACCTGGCGCGCTGTACCCGCCGACCAGCCCGACATTGAGCCGATGGCAATGCAGGTTGCTGCACTGCGCGCACCGCTACAAGCTTCCCGCCCACTGGACGATTGGCTAGTCGCGTTACGTGCGGCACTGCAATCTGCCGCTCAATGGCAGCCTTTGGCGAATGATCTGGCGGGCATTGCCGTACTGGCTGCTTTGCACATGAGTGAAGGCATTGAGCCAGTGCTACCTGGCAACCCGCGTATGAGCCTGCAAGACTTCACCGCCTGGGTCAACCAAGCGCTGGAGTCTGCCAGCTTCGCGCCTGCGCATCCGGCGCAAGCGCAAGTGGTGATGCTGCCGCTTAGTCAGTTGTTGGGCCGGCCCATGCAGGCGGTGGTGCTGCCAGGTTGCGATGAAATACGGTTGTCGGTGTCGCCCGAGCCGCCCGGCCAATGGACACCTGCGCAGCGTGCTTTGCTGGGTTTGCCGCTGCGGCAAGAGCTGGCAGATGCCCAACGCGCTGCATGGAACTACGCGCTGACTGCGCCGCATCTGGACCTGCTTTGGCGCTTGAGCGAAGCCGGCGAGCGCCTGATGCCCAGCGGCTTTGTGCAGGAGCTGCAGCTGCAGCACCCCAAAACACCTGCCGTTGATGGCCGACCTGTACGCCCGGTACAAATTCAACCAACGCCGCAGCCCCTGCCCACAGGCCAGGCGCTGGCTATCCAGAAACTGTCAGCCAGCGCCTATGAAGATTTGCGCCGCTGCCCCTACCGCTTTTTTGCACTCCGGCAACTGAAGCTGCAAGAGGCCGATGAGCTGGAAGGCGAACTCGGAAAGCGTGACTTTGGCAACTGGCTGCATTTGTTGCTGAATAACTTTCACGAAGCATTAAAAGTGACTCCGGCCCAGGAAAAACATGCGCAAGTAGCTATGATTAATATAGCGGCTGATGCTGCAACGCAAACTTTGGGGCTGAGCGCGGAAGAATTTTTGCCGTTTGCCGCCATCTGGCCGCGGGTACGGGAGGGCTACCTTGACTGGCTGGCGACGCACGATGCAGCGGGTGCCGTGTATGTTGAAGGAGAAGTCTGGAAAAACATGCCGCTGGGCAAGATTGAGCTGGTGGGCAAAATCGACCGCGTTGACCAGATGCCCGACGGCAGCCGTGTGGTGATGGATTACAAAACCGAAGCCCGTAGCACCACGCAAACCAGAATCAACGATGCGGGCGAAGACACGCAGCTGGCTTTTTATGCTGCGCTGCTGGAAGACGACACGCTGGCTGCTGCGTATGTGAACCTGGGTGAAAAAGAGCCGACCAAAACCTATGCGCAGTCCGACATCGTCGAACTAAGGGACGACCTGATTGGCGGGATTTTGAGTGACATGCAGCGGATTGCAGATGGCGCGCCGCTGCCTGCGCTGGGGGAGGGCAAAGCCTGCGACTATTGCGCTGCCAGGGGTTTATGCCGGAAAGATTTTTGGTCATGAATATGGCCCCCACGCTTGCCCACTGCGTGTGGCCGCTGCCCCCCGAGGGGGCCGCTGCGCCTGCGGCCTGGCAAAGCCAGATCCGCGGCCCCTGTTTGAAAATTGACCCCTACCCACTTGTGTCCATCGTGAAAGCCAGCAAATGAAAGCAGCCTACACCCACAACGGCGAAAGCATTTCTGCCGACGCTTTTTACGCTATTGCTTGCGACCCGCGCCGCAGCGTGGCCGTTGAGGCCTGCGCTGGCGCTGGCAAAACCTGGATGCTGGTCTCGCGCATGGTGCGGGCCTTACTTGAAAGTTCAGTCGACGGCACGACCAAACCGCATGAAATTTTGGCCATCACCTTCACCAAAAAAGCGGCAGGTGAGATGCGCGAGCGTTTGTATGAATGGCTGGAGCGCTTTGCCCAAGCGGATGCCGACACACTTCGCATAGAGCTTGCAAGTCGCGGTTATGAGCATGAAAACGGTCTGCAGCCCAGTAATGACGTGTGCGAGCAGCTATCAAATTTATACGCTCAAGTCCTTGCCAATGGGCGCCCGGTACAAATCAGGACGTTTCACAGCTGGTTTGCCGCCTTGCTGCGCACTGCGCCCATGGCCACTTTGCAACAGCTCGGTCTGCCTTTAAATTACGAGCTGCTGGAAGACGACAGCCGTGCCAAAGCGCTGGTCTGGCGGCGGTTTTATGCCGCTTTGCTCACCCATCCTGACTTGAAGGCTGATTTCGAATTTGTGGTGCTAGCGCACGGCCGCTTTCAGGCGGGCATCGCGTTGCAGGGTGCGCTTGACAAGCGCACCGAGTTTTTACTGGCTGATGCGCACGGCGTGGTTGACACGTCGGTTCAGCATTTCACCGCACAGTTTCCTGAGTTTGCGGGCCTGGCGCAGCCCCACGAGGCGCTGCAAACAAGTGCAGCCAACGCGTTGCTGCTGGCTGCTGCCAAAGCGCTGGGCAGGGCATCGGCCCCAACGCATTCAGCCAAGGGCGTTGAGCTTGAAGCGGCTTTGAGTAACGGCAACGCGGCGGGTGTTTTGATCAGCCTGTTGACTGAAAAAGGCACAGCGCGCAAATTTGGCGAAAAAATTGTTGGGATCGACTTGGTACGTGCAGCGCAAGAGTGGGTCATGCGCGTTGCTGAGGCAAGCACCCAGCACGACGCCTGGGAATACCAGCAGCGCATGGCGCGTTTGGCGCGCCTGCTTCTGGCCGAGTTTGCAGCCCTGAAGCGCGAGCGTGGCTGGGTGGACATGAACGATGTGGAGCGCGCGGCGCAAACCATGCTCAGTGATGTCGTGCTGTCTGGCTGGGTGCAGGAGCGGCTGGACGCCAACATCCGGCATTTGATGATTGACGAATTTCAGGACACCAACCCACTGCAGTGGCATGCGCTGTCAAGCTGGTTGGGTGGGTACGGCGGCGCAGGAGGTGGCGCAGCCAAAGCGCCAAGCGTCTTCATCGTCGGCGACCCGAAGCAAAGCATTTACCGCTTTCGGCGCGCCGAGCCGCAGGTGTTCATAGCCGCGCAGGCTTTCATGCGCGACGCCCTCGGTGGTGATGTGCTGGCCTGTGACCACACGCGGCGCAGTAGCCAGGCTGTTGTTGGTGCCGTCAATTCAGTCATGGGCGCCGCTCAAAATGCCAATGATTACGAGGGTTTCAGGCCGCATACCAGCGCATCAGGTGACGAGGGCGGGGTGATCAGACTGCCGCCCATCTTGCGGCCTGAGAAACCTGGAAAGGGCAGCGCACCTGAAGCTTTTGAATGGCGCGACAGTTTGACCACACCGCGTGAACTGCCTGAGGAAACCTTGCGTACTTTAGAAGCACGCCAAGCCGCAGCCTGGATTCAAAACCAGATTGCCAGCGGCATCAAGCCAGCCAACGTCATGGCACTGAGTCGCAAGCGCGCCAGCTTATTACCGCTGCAAGAAGAGCTGCGCGCCCTGCGCATACCGGCCCAGATTGGCGAAAAAACGGAGCTGATTGACTGCTGCGAAGTGCTGGATGTGGTGGCGCTGCTCGATGTGCTGGTGTCGCCGCAGCATGACTTGTCGCTGGCACGTGCGTTGCGCTCGCCGCTGTTCAACCTGAGTGACGACGCGCTGGTACAGATTGTTTTGGCTAAAAGTGATGACAGGCAGTCGTGGTACGAAATACTATTAAAAGAGGAGCTGCTTGCGCCCGAATTGACTGGGCTAGGGGCGACTTTAAATAGATATAAGGCACTGGTAGACACACTGCCCCCGCACGATGCGCTGCAAGCCATTTATGACCAGGGCGATGTGCTGGCTCGTTTTGGCGCCGCTGCGTCCGCTGCCAGCCGCGCTGCGGTTTTGTCCAACCTGCGTGCGCTCCTGAGCGCTGCTTTGCAAGTCAACGGTGGCCGTTATGCAACGCCGTATGCCTTTGTCCGCGCTTTGAAGGCGGGCGGTTTGCAAGCGCCGGCGACAAGCAACCCAGAGGCCGTGCGCCTTTTGACCATCCACGGCGCAAAGGGGCTGGAGGCCCATGCCGTGCTGTTACTGGACACCGACACCGCGCAGCGTCATGCAGACAGCATGAGTGTGCTGGTCGACTGGCCTGGCGAGGCGCTCGCCCCACACAAGTTTGTGTTCCTGATCAGCGAAAGCAGGCCGCCTGCATGTGCCGCCGGTACGCTGGCTGCTGAGCAAAGCGCGCGCCAGCGCGAAGAGCTGAACGCGCTGTACGTTGCCATGACACGGGCTAAAGATACGCTGGCTGTGTCGTCCATTGAGCCTTTTCGCGAAGCGCCCGACAGCTGGTGGCAGCGGCTCTATGCGGTTGCCGATGAACAACGCGTGCTTGCTGTTGCTACACAGCCTTCAAGGTCAGAGCCAGGGGAATTCAATTTGCCCGATTTGCCAGTTTTTACGCCCATGCCTGCCAATGATTCACCGGCTCCGCCCGAGCCAGATTCGCCCAGCGCCCGCGTCGGCAAAGCCATGCACCGCCTGCTGGAATGGGACAACGCCAGCGCCATTGTGGCCGACCGGGTGGCGCGCGAATTTGGTTTGAATCCAGACCAGCTGCGTGACGCACAAACCAACGCAAAGAACATCAAAACTGGCGAAGGTGCCTGGGCGTGGGACGAAGCAGCGATTGCCTGGCACGGCAATGAAGTTGAGCTGACGTATCAGGGCGAAACGCTCAGGCTGGACCGCCTGGTTCAGCGCAGGGACGTGCTGCATGTCGGTCACTGGTGGGTGCTTGACTACAAATCAGCCGCTCATCCTGAGCGCCAACCAGAGTTGCTGGTACAGATGCAGAAATACAAAACCGCACTCCAGGCGACTTACCCTGAGCAGGTGGTCAAGGCGGCATTTCTAACCGCCGTCGGCACCGTCATTGAAGTGCCTGAGATAATTTAGCCAGGCAGCGCCCAAAGTGGTTTAAAAAGGCAGTTTTAAGGCTGTCTTTTTGTTTATTTATATCAAATACGCTCTTAGCCTAATAAATACGTGCGTAATTAGCTCCTAAAATAATAGCAAAAAAAGGATATCCTATTGACTCAGAATCCCGTTTCCGTCATCAAGGTTGTCGTTATCGGCGGCGGCCCGGCCGGCTTGATGGCAGCCGAAACAATCGCCAGTGGTTCAGTTGCAGGCAGCGCCATTCAGGTGTCCGTCTACGAGGCCATGCCATCGGTCGGACGCAAATTTTTGCTGGCAGGCAAAGGCGGCTTAAACCTCACGCATGCTGAAAAATTTGAGCCGTTTACCAGCCGCTACGCTCAAGCCGCTGCCAAGCTGCAGCCCATGTTGACCAGCTTTGGGCCGCAGCAACTGCGCGACTGGGCCAGCGCTTTGGGTATTACCACTTTTGTAGGCAGTTCTGGCCGTGTTTTCCCCGCAGACATGAAAGCTGCCCCGCTGCTGCGCGCATGGATGCACCGTTTGCGCGCCACAGGCGTGCGGTTTTTCATGCGTCATCGCTGGCTGGGTTGGGGTGTTGATGGCCGCTTGACGTTTGACACGCCCACCGGGCCGGTGAGTGTCGACGCCGATGCGGTGGTACTGGCTTTGGGCGGTGGCAGCTGGGCGCGCCTAGGTTCTGACGGCGCTTGGGTCAGTTTGCTGACTGCGCGCGGTGTTGACGTTGCGCCGCTCGCACCGTCTAATTGCGGCTTTGACGTGTCCGGCTGGACGCCTCACTTTTCCAGTCAGTTTGCAGGACAGCCCTTCAAGTCGGTGGCGATTGATTTCACCGATTCACTGGGGCAAGCATTTAACCGCAAAGGCGAGTTTGTGGCCACCGCCACGGGTGTCGAAGGCAGCCTGATTTACGCTGCGTCGAGCCTGTTGCGGGACGAAATCGCTAAAAACGGCAAAGCAACCTTCAGGCTCGACTTGCTACCAGACAAAACGCCTGACCAGGTGCTGGCAGAAGTCATGCACCCGCGCGGCTCGCGGTCCTTGTCCAGTCACCTCAAAAGCCGGTTGAAAATTGAGGGCGTCAAAGCGGCACTGCTCTATGAGTTGCTGGGCAAACAGGCGGTTAATGACCCGCTTCAATTAGCCAGCGCGATCAAATCATTGCCCGTCACGCTGGTCGCGGCGCGGCCGATTGACGAGGCCATCAGCAGCGCAGGTGGCGTGTGCTTTAGCGGACTTGATGGCCAATTGCGACTGATTGACGAAACAAGTCATAACTGCCCGGTTTTTTGCGCTGGTGAAATGCTTGACTGGGAAGCGCCTACAGGTGGCTATTTGCTCACTGCCTGCTTTTCAAGCGGACACGCAGCAGGGCTAGGCGTTTTACGCTGTTTTAGCTTGGGCGCTCAAGGCCGGGTCTCGAGCTAATTACATATTGAAACGTATTGCTTTGCATGCCCGACATCAATTCTGCGCACCCCTGCGGCTTACAATGTTTGGTTACATTGCCCGCTGAAACGCTGCGGGGAGTTTCGTAACTGGTTATCGTTATTTTTGGAGTTCGCCTGTGTTTATATCCTCTGCTTTTGCCCAAACTGCTCCTGCTGCTGCTGGTGGTGGTGATTTCATGTCTGCACTTTTTGCCGGCGGCCAACTGCCAATAATTGCTGTGATGTTTGCAGTGATGTATTTCGTCATGATTCGTCCGCAAATGAAAAAACAAAAAGAGCACCGCGCCATGATTGATGCGCTGACTAAAGGCGACGAAGTTGCCACCGCTGGCGGCTTGCTTGGCAAGGTCACCAAGATGGGTGACTCGTACCTGACGCTCGAATTGGCACCCAATGTTGAAGTGCAAGTGCAGCGCAGCGCCGTTGTTCAGGTACTGCCAAAAGGTGCAATCAGCACGGCCAAATAAGCACTGCCAAATAAGCATTGCCAAATAATTACTGCTAAAAAAGCACTTCCGAATAATCACCTAAAAGCAGCGCACCACTCATGAATCGTTATCCGGTCTGGAAATATGCCATCTTGCTGGTGGCACTGCTGGTCGCCATTGTTTATGCGCTGCCCAATGTCTTTGGCGAGTCACCTGCCGTGCAGGTGTCCAGCAGCCGGTCAGCCGTCAAGGTTGACCTGACAACGGTCACCCGGGTTGAAGAGGCATTGAAAGCAGCCAGCATCACGCCTGACGCAGTTGCCTTGGACGGCGCGTCCATCAAAGTGCGCTTTAGCAGCACCGACACCCAAATAAAAGCCAAAGACGCGATTCAAAAAGCATTGAATCCCGAGGGCAGCGAAGGTGTGTACATCGTTGCACTTAACCTGCTGTCTCGCTCGCCTGCCTGGCTAACGGCATTGCATGCATCGCCCATGTATTTGGGTCTTGATTTGCGCGGTGGTGTTCACTTCATGTTGCAAGTCGACATGCAGGCCGCACTGACCAAAAAAGCCGAGTCACTGGCAGGCGATTTACGATCTGTGATGCGCGAAAAAAACATCCGCCATTCAGGCATCAGCCGCAATGCGCAAACGATTGAAATCCGCTTTCGTGATACCCAAACACTGACTGCCGCCAAAGCGCTGATTCAAGACCAGTTTGCGGACTTGCAAACCCGCGACATAGCCGAAGGCGTTGAGTACAAGCTGACGGCAACCATCAAGTCTGAGGCTGCACGGCGGATACAGGACCAGGCGCTCAAACAAAACATCGTGACCCTGCACAACCGCATCAACGAGCTCGGCGTGGCAGAGCCCGTAATAGCGCAGCAAGGCACAGACCGCATTGTGGTGCAACTGCCTGGCGTGCAAGACACAGCCAAGGCCAAAGACATTCTGGGCCGCACTGCCACGCTGGAAATGCGCTTGGTCGATGAAAGCGCAGAGGGCCGATCAGCAGAAAACAATACGGGCGCTGTGCCTTTTGGCTCTGAGCGTTTTTTGGAGCGTGATGGCCGGGTGGTGATTGTCAAAAAGCAGGTCATCATTACCGGTGAAAACCTGACCGATGCGCAGCCCGGGTTTGACTCGCAAACCCAGCAACCGAAAGTTGACTTGACTGTCGACGCCAAAGGTGGCCGCATCATGCGTGACACCAGCCGCGAGAACCTGAAAAAGCGTATGGCAATTTTGCTGTTTGAAAAGGGCAAAGGCGAGGTGCTGACAGCACCAGTGATTCAGGGTGAACTGGGCAACCGCTTTCAGATTTCAGGGTCCATGAGTGTGGCGGAAGCCAGTGATCTGGCGTTGCTTTTACGTGCAGGCTCTCTTGCGGCCCCCATGGAAATCATTGAAGAACGCACCATTGGCCCCACACTGGGCGCGCAAAACATTGCCAAAGGTTTTCAAAGCGTGACCTACGGTTTTGCCGTGATCGTGATTTTCATGGCTGCTTACTACATGCTCATCGGCGTGTTCTCAGGCATTGCGCTGGCTGTCAACTTGCTGCTGCTGATTGCGATTTTGTCAATGCTGCAAGCCACGCTGACGCTGCCGGGCATGGCGGCTATGGCGCTGGCCTTGGGCATGGCGATTGACTCCAATGTAT
>JAYURC010000042.1:0-10248 GCA_043756405.1 Polaromonas sp. | reverse complement strand
GGCATGGCGCAGTGCCGGGGCATGCGCATGGGTTACGCACCGCTGCTCGCGTTGCTGGAACCTGCTTTGGCCATGGGCTACAAGCGTCTGGCCGTCATTGGCATACCGTGTCAGGTGTATGCACTGCGGGCGATTGAAGACGAACTCAAACGCACGATGGGGCTGGAGCAGCTGTACGTGATTGGCACGCCATGCTCAGACAACACCACCACCGAACGCTTTCATGAATTTTTGGCGTTGCTGGGTGAAGACCAGGGCGAAAACCCCGACGACTTTACTTATCTTGAATTTAGGGCCGACTACCACGTAGAGCTGCGCTACAAGGACGGCCGCGTCAAGGCAATTCCATTTTTGCAACTGCCTTTGTCAAAGCTACCAGCCGACTTTTTCCCGCTGACCTGCCGCACCTGCGTGGACTACACCAATGTGCTGAGCGACATCACGGTCGGCTACATGGGCGGCGAAGGTGAGCAATGGCTACTGGTACGCAACCAGCGCGGTGAAAAGCTGCTTGAATTGCTGGGTAATGAAGTCGTCACTTCAGCGCCGGGAAGTGCTGGCAAGCGTGCGGGCGCGGTAAAAGGCTTTATTAAAAACGTCAAGCTGGCAGCGGGCGGCCTGCCGCTGCGCAAAATGCCCAACTGGTTGCGCCCCATCGTCGGCTGGCTGATGCCGCGCGTGGGCCCACGCGGGCTGGAGTTTGCACGTGCGCGTATTGACATGAAAGCGGCAGAGACCATCATTCATTTGCGGCGCGAAATGCCCGCAAAGATAAAAAATATGGTGCCACCGCATGTGTGGCACCTGGTTGCGCCTTACGGGATGGGGCCGACTGAGGCTGAAAAAGTAGCGCCACCCAACAACAAGCAGGTGTAATTTGCTATTTATTCAGGAGCTGCTTGCGCCCATATATATAGGGGTACAGCCACTTTTTACTCTAAAAAAGTGTCCAATTTAGCCGTAAAACCGGCCAAATCCTCAAAATACGGTAGCGCACCGCCGGGTGTCAATTCAAACTGCCAGTTGGCGCGCTGCTCTACCGTGCTTTTGCCGCGATAGTCAGTAAAGTCACCCCGCGTGGCCATAGACACCCACACTGGGCAGGCGAGCTTTTCATACACGGTGTTGATGTCGGCAGCAAACAAATAAGCTGACAAAAAGCGCAAGGGCGCATGCTTGGCACCCGGCTGGTGCGCCGTCAGGACGCAGTAGCGCCACAAGGCTTCGTCAACCTGTTTGCGGCCAAACGTACGTTGCAGAAAATAACGCACCACGCCGGGCCGCACCAGCGTGTTGAACAAGCCGCTGCTCCAGGCCGGGTTGCTGGCCAGGCGGTAAAACCAGGCGATGCCGTGCGACGATCCTGGCGCGCCGTAAAACCGCTTGCTGCCGCTGAAACCAGTGGGACTGACCAGTGCAATACGCCTGACCGCTTGAGGTGTTTCACAAGCGATACGCGCGACATATTCACACGACAGCGACGCGCCGACCATATCTACCGCTACACCGCCATGCTGGCTGCGGATATGAGCCAGCACAGCCAGCACCGCGTCCGTCATGATTCGTATTGAATATGGCCTGTCACTGCGGTCTGAAAAGCCATAGCCTGGCAAGTCGATGGCGTAGGTTGGGCGCTGCTGGCTGTAGTGGTTATACAGTGGCGCAACCTCAGCTACTGATGCTGCGGCGTTAACGCTGTGTACCAAAAGCAGCGGCGGCAGCATGGCGCTCTGGACCGGGTTGGACTGATAAAAACTAACAATGCCTGCGGCTGTTTGCAACTCGATACGTTGACCTGCAACGGCGGGGTGCAACGGCTGAGCAGATTTAGACAAACTCATGGTGATTCCTGTTTAACAATTCTTGTTGTAGTTCAGCATCAAGCGGCTGATGCGCCAGCGCCATGATTTCATGCGGCGGCAATCCCTTTAGCCGGTGGTCACTCCATACCTGGCGCCAGCGTCTAGAGCCTGGCAAGCCGTGGCGCAAGCCCAGCATATGGCGGGCAATGGCTGAATGGGGTGTGCCGTGGGTTTTGAATTCGTGTGCCATGTAATCGCACATCAGCGCTTCTACGGCCTCACGCGTCAGGCCAGAGGGTGTTGCGCCAAAAAATTCAGCATCCCATGACGCCATCAACCAGGGGTTGTGATACGCCTCGCGGCCCACCATCACGCCATCGAGCTGCTGCAGCTGTTCAGCGATTTGCGCGTGAGTGGTTAAGCCGCCGTTGATAACGATATTCAAATGCGCAAAGTCTTTTTTAAGCCGATGCACCAGCTCGTAGCGCAGCGGCGGTACTTCGCGGTTTTCTTTGGGGCTTAAGCCTTTTAGCCACGCACTGCGTGCATGCACGATAAAAGTGTGGCAACCAGCATCAGCAACAGCACCCAAAAAATCGCGCACGAAGTCATAGCTGTCGTGTTTGTCAATACCAATGCGGTGCTTGACAGTGACCGGCAGGCTCACCGCATCGACCATCGCTTTGACGCAGTCCGACACCAGTTGCGGCTCGGCCATCAGGCAGGCACCAAAGGCGCCACGCTGCACGCGCTCACTGGGGCAACCGCAGTTAAGGTTGATTTCGTCATAGCCCCACTGCTCACCCAGCTTGGCGCACTGGGCCAGGTCAGCTGGCTCGCTACCGCCTAACTGCAGAGCAACCGGGTGCTCCTGGTGGTTGTAATCCAGATGCCGCGGCACGTCGCCATGAATCAGCGCGCCTGTGGTCACCATCTCGGTGTAAAGCAGCACTTTGACACTTAACAGGCGGTGAAAGTAGCGGCAATGTCTGTCGGTCCAATCCATCATGGGGGCAACCGACAGTCGCCATGCATTTGACAGTGTGGGTGCAAGAGGGGAAGGCGGCAATGACATGACTTTATTTTCCCAGATGTGGCGCCCATCAATAATTGAATGGAAATTTCGCTTTAGTCTTACAGGCAAGCACCCGGATGGCTGATGGCGCTACACGCAGCGAAATGACTCAATAAATGTTTATTTAAAAGAACAGACCCCATGAAAAAGTTTGAATTGACCTCCGGCATGGTGACGATGAGCGGCACGTTTTACCCGAAGGGTTACGCTTTCATCATGTTTCCAAACGCAGCGCAGGCAGAGCGTGCTGCATTTGAAATTGGCAATACTTCGCCACCAGGTGATACGACCATGTTTTTGAATGCTGCCGCAGTACTTAAAGAGGTTGGAAAAGTCGAAGGTGACTCGGACGTCGTACTACCCTCTGTAGGCACAGAAGGCGCTACAGTCCGCAAGTATGTTGATTTGGCACGCAAAGGTCACTGCGCATTGATGATCAAGGTAAGTTCTGATGAAGACGCTGAACGCGTCATGCAGGCTGCGCGAAGTGCGTCTTTTTCATATGGCCAGCGCTATCATTTATTGGCCATGGAAGACCTGGAATAAAGCGCTTTGCCTTGCTCAGGTTAACTTGCGGCTAAGAGTGGCGATTTGGAAAGTTGGTTGCAAAAGCTTGCCGCTACAGCTATCACGCAAATATCCAATCAGTTCAGTTTGGCTGGGCGACTTTCATCAGGCTGAATAAATGAGTCGTCCCACTGAGTAACAAATTTGCCGGATTTCCCGGCATCAAAAGCACCGTTACCATCAGGATTAAAGCCAGTTGGCGGGTGGGCTGTTACGGTTTTGCCAGCGTCATTGTTGTTCAATGCTTTGAGCGCTGCTGCTTTGGCGGCATTGCGCTTTTCTTTGGTAAAGCTGTCAAGGTCTGCATGAAAGCTGCTGTCGCCGCCGTACGTGGCCTCAGCTTCTTTTTTTTCTTCAAGCTGCATTTCACCCAAAAAAGCAGCCCGCATGGCACCCACCGCCGGCAAGTTGGCACTTTTAACAACGGTGTACGCAATACGACAGTCTGATAACAATGCTTCTTTAAGCTGGCGGTTGTTTTTGTTCAGACCGCGTTTGCCAGGAACGTCCACACAACCCACTACATTGCCATTTGAAGTGCATACGGTGAAAGTGCAGTACACACCAGCCAAGAGTTCCTGCCAACGTGCGCCACCGCCGTTTTCGTTTTTACTGACGGGCAAAGTGAATCGCAGCACTGGCAGTTTGACCATCACCAAATGGTCACTGAACACACTGCTTAACCATTTTAAAACTTCGTGTTCTTCATTGGTTACCAATACCCGTGACGTTAACGGCCACTTGGAAGGCAGTCGCATTTTTGCGTTGGCTTGCTGGGTAAGATACCACCTGTAAATACCAATACCCAGCACGGCACCGACCAGCAGTCCGAGACATAAAAAAAGAAATGTTGATAAGTTCAAGATGACTCCGCTTCAGGATTTGTCCATTTCTTGCATGGTAATACGCCATACAGATGCTTACAAGCTTGTTACCAGTGGTTTCAAATCATGTGGTTAAGCCCGATTGGCAACGCACACGTCTATGTTGTCAGGAGCATCAAACGAGGTTCAGTTTCAGCCGCCGCTGCGCTTGACGTTGAAACCCAGTTTTAGCAGTGCGGCCATTACCGTTGCAACATGGTCGCCTTGCACTTCTACCACGCCATCTTTGACCGTACCACCCGTGCCGCAAACGCTCCGCAATTGTTTGCCCAGTACGGTTAGCGCTGCAGTATCCAGAGGCAGGCCTTTAACGAGTGTGACGCTTTTGCCGCCACGGCCTTTGGTTTGCAAACTGATGCGAACCGCACCATCGGTTTGTGGAATTGACCGCGCTTTGCAAGTGCAGTCCAGTACCGGCTGGCGGCACACCGGGCACATGCGTCCGCTGTCGGTTGAATACACCAGGCCGCCAGATGTACTTTTCATGGCTTGACCTGCATGCCGCGCGCAGCCTGCCTGAAATAAGCGATGCGCTCGGCATCAGTCGGGTGGGAAGCAAAAGCAATACCCAACCAAGATGACTGGCTTGTAGCGGCTTCAGCATCTTTTTTATCTTTTGCGGCTGGGTTGTTATTGGCCTCCAGCTTTTCAAACAGCGTCACCATCACCTCAGGCGATATGCCCGCCGCTTTCAATATTTGCACCGCTTCGGCGTCGGCTTCTTTTTCAGCATCTCGTGAATAGCTGGCCTGACCCAACAGCAGCGGCACGCCAGCCAGCAGGCTGCTGAAGTCGCCCAGCAGCACACTCGTCACGCCCGCCAGCACGGTGGTCTGCACCAGCATGCGCAAGCCGTGGCGGTGCCGCACATGACCCAACTCATGCGCCAGTACAGCGGTGATGACTTTGTCGTCACCGCCGACCAATTCCACCATCTCGTCGGTCATTACCATCGTGCCGCCGGGCAGAGCAAAGGCGTTAGCGCCAATGCGGCTTTTGCGAAACACCAGTTGCCATGGCGGCACGCTGCCTGCGGGCTGCGCACTGAGCGCGTTTACAAATGCTGCACGCAGCCGGATTTGTTCATCCAGCGATAGCTTGCTGGGCTGCATCAAGCTGTCGTCAATGGCTGACAGCGAGGCTTGGCCTAAAGATGCATCAACACTGTACGGCGTAGCAGCCACCAGAGCACGCGCCGCTATTGGCAAGCCCCACGTGTAAACCGCAGCACCCAACACCACCAGCAGCAACACACTGACCAGCACGCTGCGCCAGCTTTGCTGCGCCTTCACAACCCACGAGTCGCGCTGCCCGTTGTGCTGGCGCCATGCGTCCCAGGCTGCCGCATCAGCGCACTGCACAGACCCACCATCAGCAAAGTGCGCCACCCGCATGCCGTGTCGGGTGCGCTCGGGCCATTGCACGTCAGCCATGCGGATATTGCGATGGATGCCGTCACCTGTCAGCATCAAATCGCCGCCTATGAACCGTAACGTCACCGCCTGCGCTTTGGCCGTCACGCCATCAAAGTAACTGGCGACAAGTTTGTCAGGTGCAAGGGCATCCATGGCGCGTTAAAACCCGATGTCCAGGCCAAACAAGTCACCAGCTGCCTCGCCAGCAGCCTCACCTTCAACTGAACGCATCTGGCTGACCAGCGTGTCGGGGTCGATACGGGTTTTAACAGTCACCGCCTCCAGCCGCATGCGTGCCACTGCCACCGCTGCAAACGGCCAGTAAAAGCCAAAAGTCAACACCACCAAAAACCAGTTTTTGACCGTCAGCCACAGCAGGCTTTTAAAACGCAGGTCACTGACAAAACGCAGCGATGCATTGCCAGTACGCGTCCACACCAGGTTCTGCAGGCGTGATGTGAAGTAGGGCTTGGCAACGACCAGAGTGGTAGCAACAGCAGCAAACCCAGCCATCACGAGAACAATGACCAACGCGGGGTTAATGAGAGCCTTGGGTGATATGCCGCTGGACAAACTCGATTTACCAAGAAATACAGCGATAAAAGCGAATGCCACCACCAAACCAATCGGCAGCAACACCACACCAAGCGTCTTGAAAAACAGCGTGTAAAACGACCTCAACGGCGCCTTGAAAGTCGTTTGTTGCGCTGCCAATGCATAGTGGTTGTGCTGGTATTGCTTCAGGTTCCATAGCAACCAGGGGAACACTGCCAGCGTCACCACAGAGACGATACCCAAGGTGGTGAAGTACCAGACGGGCGGCTTGTCAGGGTTATCGACGCCGACCACCGCCGCCAATATCACCAGGCTGGGGACAAACAACGGGACCACAGCACGATAAGCCCCACCCACTGAGCCCTTGAAGTGAAAACGCAGACCGCGCCAGCTGGTGTTGGCCAGCCGGAACTGCATCGACGACTTTAAAAGCGCAGGCCAGATGGCCGCCACAATCACAAATGCCAAAAACCCGGAGAGTGCCGAGAAGTTGCCAGCAGCCGAATACAAGGCAAACAAAACGCCCACCAGAAAATAGCCTTTGAGTATTTTTTTAGGGTCTGCATGAAAACCCATCGGCTCACCACCCACCAGCGTGTTGGCATGAAAGTAACGCAGCCGCCGCACCTTGGCCCAGGGGTAATAAATACCGAGGGTCACGAACATCAGCAGCAGATTGACAATCCAGATCCGAAAATATTCGCTTCCTGAACCGGTAAATTCAATCGGTAGCAGATGTGCCTGAACGGCTGGTGTGCTGTTGTTGCCCATGACAGCGCTTGAAAAAGAATCTTGCATATGCCTCCTTGCTTTTTTAACCGCGGCACCTTCCGCACCTTCTGGCAAGTAATGTAACGCGCAAAAGCCTGCAAATCAGGCGTTGACATCGGCTATTCTGCTACGTATACATGACCGAACTTCACACCCCCGACAAAGAACAAATCAACCTGCTCGAAAGCTTTGACCGCCTGGGTTCTGGCCAGATCCAGCTGGTGGCAAGCGCAGAGCAAGCCAGGGCGGCTCTGCAAGCGCTGCAAGGTGAGAAGGCGCTGGGTTTTGACACCGAATCCAAACCCACTTTTGCCAAAAACGAGGCATCGACCGGGCCACACATCGTGCAACTGTCTACCCTGCACAAGGCCTGGATTTTTCAGCTGGAAGACGCTGAATGCCGCCGGGTTGTCGGCGTGCTGCTTGAATCACCGCACATCATCAAAGCAGGCTTTGGTCTGGGGGACGACAAAAAACGCATTACTAACAAACTGGGGGTTGACCTGCAGGGCGTGCTGGACCTGAACGCTGTTTTTCGTGAACAGGGTTACCGCAAAGACATGGGCGTGCGCGGTGCAGTGGCAGTACTGTTCAACAAACGCTTTATCAAGTCCAAAAAAGCCAGCACGTCCAACTGGGCGAATGCGCAGCTGACTGAAGCGCAAATCATCTACGCCGCGAATGATGCATATGCTGCCATGCGGGTGTATGCAGCGCTTGGGCTGTAGTTCTGCGGCGTCATTGCGGACTTGATCTGCAATCCATAAACCCGCTCCCTTGCAAGCACTACAGGGGACATGGATCCCGGATCGAGTCTGGGATGACAAGCAAAATAGGCTTAGAGCTCAATAAATACGGGCTTAAGCAGCTCCTATTTTAATAGCGTTCAAACTGGCTTGGCAGCAGCCGTTGCAGTCGCCGCTTTGCGGTCTGCCAACACTTTTTGCGCACTGGGCCGTTCGCCAATCATCTTGATATAGGCCTTGTAGTCCACGCCGCCTGCCAGCAACAGATCTTCGCCATATATCGCTTTGGTCGCCATGCCCACCAGCGGCAGGCTGGCAAACGCTGCGCAGTCGGCCTGGGTAAAGGTGTCGCCTGCTGCGTAGGGCGCAAATTTGATAAGCGACTTGAGCGCGGCGATATTTTTCTCAAGCTGAGTGCGCACCCTCGCCTGGGCGCTGTCACTGACGGTACCGCCAAAAAATGCCTGGCGGTACAACTCACGCGCCACCAGCTCAACATGCAGGTCAATGTAAGTCGCCAGCTCACGCACCTTGGCGGCGGCAAACGAGTCAGCGGGTAGCAGGGGCGGCTGTGGATAGGCCAGTTCAAGGTAATCCACAATCGCCTGGCTCTCACACAGCGTGCCGTGCGGCGTGGTGATGTACGGGATTTTGCCCAGCGGTGATGCGGCCAGGTCATCGGGCGTGAGCTTCATCGGGTGAGCAGTCGCCTCAGTAAACGGCACGTTCTTTTCAAGCAGCGCCAGCTTGACCTTGTTGTAGTAGTTAGATACCGCAAAGCCGTGCAGCGTGATCATGTTTTGAACTCCAGAGTTGGACAGCGTTCAAGTCTAGCGGGGCTGCTTTGCCACATGCCATGTGGTTGTGCCAGATGCGACAGGTCAACTTTTACACACGAATCATTCGTAAACAATTCGCGCCTGCCTCTTGTCAGCCTGCGCCATCCAGCTGGCAAGCGCTGCATCGGTTGGAAAGAATTTGGCTTGCTCACCCAGCGCAAGCTCAGCCGCCACATCTCCAAAATCTGCCTGCCGCTTGAAAAGCAAACGCACTGGCAAGCCGCGCACCAGTTCGCCTTGTTCGGTCATCTCTCGTCGCGCAGGAAAGTCTTTGACAAGCCTTGTGATGTCTGGCACGGCGCCATTCACAGCCACCTTCAAATACTTGCCAAATTTGCAGCGCGCAGCCTCCAGGTCCCACACCTGCGTGACCTTAAAGCGCCTGCCGAAACGTTCTGACGCGCCTTGCAACGTGCCCTGCACAATCACCAGCTCGTCGTCTTTCAGCAGGTTGCGGTTGGCGTTGTAGGTGGCTTCGTCAACTGAAGCTTCGAGTGTGTCGGTTTTGTCGTCAAGCTTGAAGATGATGACCTTGCCGCGATTGCCGTTAATAACGCGCAAATCTGTGACTATGGCGGCCAGTATGCGGGTGTCGCGTGAATCCATCAAATCGTCAATCTTCAGCTTGGCGAACTGCCGGACTTCGGCTTCAACCTCGTCAAACAAATGACCTGACAAGTAAAACCCAATGGCAGTTTTTTCATGCACCAGCCGTGCCTTGATGCCGAACGGCATGGCCTCAATCAACTCCGGTTCTTGCGTGCTGGCTGCGTGGGAGTCTGACATGTCAAACAGTCCGCCCTGGTTGGCGTTGGCCTCTGCTGCCAGGGCAAAGTCAAAGGCTTGGTCAACAGACGCCAAAAGTGATGCGCGGTTGAGTTGCATGCCGTCAAAAGCGCCGGCCTTGATCAGTGCCTCTACCGTGCGCTTGTTGATTTTGGTGCGCTCCACGCGTACGCAAAAGTCATACAACGAAGTGAACAAACCTCCTTCAGCACGCGCCGCAACAATCGCCGCAATCGCCTGCTCGCCCGTGCCTTTGATAGCGCCCAGCCCATAACGCACGCTGGTGTTGCTGGTAGGCTCAAACCGGTAGTCGCCGCGATTCACGTCGGGTGACTCAAACGAGAGACCCATCTTTAACGCATCGCCATGCAATATCTTCAGCTTGTCGGTGTCACCCATTTCAACCGTCATGTTGGCGGCAAAAAACTCGGCCGTGTAATGCACCTTGAGCCAGGCCGTGTGGTACGCCAGCAGCGCGTAAGCAGCAGAGTGCGACTTGTTAAAGCCGTAACCTGCAAACTTTTCCATCAGGTCAAAAACCTCGTCGGCTTTTTCTTCGCTCAAACCGTTTTCGCCCGCACCCTTGCGAAACACCTCGCGCTGGGAGGCCATTTCCTTCTCGTCTTTTTTGCCCATCGCGCGGCGCAGCATGTCTGCGCCACCGAGTGAATAACCGCCCAAAATCTGCGCGGTCTGCATCACCTGCTCCTGGTAGACCATGATGCCGTAGGTTTCTTCCAGCATGGGCTTGACGCGAGGGTCCGGGTAGTCGGGCACTTCCTTGCCCTGCTTGCGGGCAATGTAGGTC
>JAYURC010000041.1:0-27533 GCA_043756405.1 Polaromonas sp. | reverse complement strand
CAATAACGACTTTCCAAACGGCACCACGCGAGGTGTCGGCCACATGCAAAACCCCTGCTGCGTCAAACTTCAAGCCGTTGGCAACAATGGCTTGCGTTGCCGTGCTGTTGGGTAGCGTGCGCACGTTTCTGTCGATTTGCGCGGCGGCTTGCGCTGCACCGCCGTTAGGGCCTACGCTGTACACAGTACCGCTTGCGCCGCCAGACACAAACAAGTGGCCGCGCTTGTCAAACGCAATACCGTTGGCGCCAGGAACGCCAGTAGCAAAGGTTTGCGCAGCACCGGGCTTGGCAGCATTGAGGTCTGCCGCCTTGATGCGTACCACTTCGCTGAACGGGCCAGCGGTAAGGTACAAATCGCCATTCGCATCAAATGATATGCCGCCCGGTGACGGGTCTACTTTTTTGCCGTCAACAGTACGCGATTCGATTTTGGCCACTATCACCGCTTTGGGCGACTTTGGGTCAATGCGCAAGATATTGCCGGTGACGCGGTCGGAGGTGAACAAAACGCCCTCACGGTTGGCGGTGAGGTTTTCAACAATCAGCGTGCGTTCTACGCTAGCCGGGTCGAGGTCGACCAATATGGAAACCACTGGGTTGCTCATTTGCGTTGCAGCGCAGCCGCCCAGCGCTACAGCGGCAGTTAAGGCCAAAAGGCCATTGGATAAAAGTCTCATGATTTTCTTTCTTGAAGTAACATTTTTTATAAAAAAGCAGCATAAAAAACACTCGTACCTAATAGGTACGGGCGCAAGCAGCTATAAATTCAATAGCTTTCCGTCTTGCACTCTTACGCTCAAGCCGGAACAGATGTGCGCATCAAATGGTCAAACGCACCCAACGCGGCCTTGGCACCGTCGCCTGCCGCAATGATGATTTGCTTGAACGGCACAGTGGTTGCGTCTCCGGCAGCAAACACCCCGGGCACCGAAGTCTGGCCCTTTGCATCCACAATAATCTCGCCGTGCTTTGACAAGTCCACCACACCTTTAAGCCAGTCGGTGTTGGGCACCAAGCCGATTTGAATAAACACACCTTCAAGCGGTACGGTGTGCAGCTGCTCGGTAGCGCGATCTTTATAAATCAGGCCATTGACTTTCTGGTCGCCAGTGATTTCAGTGGTCTGGGCGTTGGTAATGACTGTCACGTTAGCCAGACTTTGCAGCTTGCGCACCAGTACCGCGTCAGCACGCAGGGCTTTGTCAAATTCAATCAGCGTAACCTGGCCAACTACGCCAGCTAGGTCAATGGCCGCCTCAACGCCTGAGTTACCACCGCCAATGACCGCCACATGCTTGCCCTTAAAGAGCGGGCCGTCGCAATGTGGGCAGTTAGCCACGCCCTTGTTTTTAAGTTCACGTTCGCCAGGCACGTTGATGTTTTTCCAGCGCGCGCCGGTCGATATGACCACCGATTTGCTGCGAAGGGTTGCACCGCTTTCCAGCTGAACTTCAATCAGGTTCTTTTCCAGACCTGTGTTGAGCACCAGCGCCCTGGCACGCTGCATGTTCATAATGTCGACGTCGTAGCCGCGAACATGCTGTTCGAGGGCCAGTGCAAACTTGGGGCCGTCGGTTTCTTTGACTGAGATGTAGTTTTCAATCCCCAATGTGTCTAGCGTCTGACCGCCAAAATTCTCGCTCACCACGCCAGTGCGGATACCCTTGCGGGCTGCATACACCGCAGCCGCAGCACCGGCAGGGCCACCGCCAACCATCAGCATGTCAAACGCATCTTTTGCGTCAATTTTTTTGGCTTCGCGCTCTATGCCTTTGGTGTCAATTTTGGCCAAAATCTCTTCCAGACTCATGCGGCCCTGGCCAAACTCTGTGCCGTTCAAAAAGATGGTGGGTACCGACATGATCTGGCGTTCTTTGACTTCGTCCTGAAACGAGCCGCCTTCAATCATGGTGGCTTTGATGTTGGGGTTTTGCACCGCCATCACATTCAGCGCCTGCACCACATCCGGGCAGTTGTGGCAGGTCAGGGACACGTACACCTCAAAGTTAAAGTCGCCTTCCAATGCGCGAATTTGTTCAAGAATTTCTTCTTCAACCTTCGGTGGATAACCGCCAATTTGCAGCAGCGCCAAAATCAGCGATGTGAACTCATGCCCCATGGGCAAGCCAGCAAAGCGCGGGCCGTGGTTTTCACCCGGGCGGTTGATGGAAAACGACGGTTTGCGATGCGGGTCGTCACGGCTTTCCGTAAAAGTGATCAACGACGACGACTCAGCCACGTCTTTGAGCATTGACTGCATCTCATGCGACACGGGGCTGTCATTGAGCGATGCAACAATTTCGATAGGCGCAGTTGCGCGTTCAAGATAACTTTTAAGTTGTGCTTTGGTGGCTTCGTCGAGCATGGCAGAGTCGCTTTCAATATCAGATAGAAACAAAAAAGCCCGGTGCAGCACTGGACTGCGCCCGGGCCTTTGATGGACGGGCAGGGCGCTTAGATCTTGCCAACGAGGTCAATAGACGGCGCGATGGTTTTGGCGCCTTCGTTCCACTTGGCAGGGCACACCTGGCCTGGGTGCGCCGCGGTGTACTGTGCCGCTTTCAGCTTGCGCAGGGTCTCTTTCACATCGCGTGCAATTTCGTTTGAATGCACTTCGGCGGTCTTGATGTGACCTTCTGGATTGACGATGAATGTGCCCCGCAGTGCTAGGCCTTCTTCAGGGATGTACACATCAAACGCTTTGGCCAGCACATGGGTTGGGTCGCCGACCAAGGGAAACTTGGCTTTGCCAACCGCAGGTGACGTCTCATGCCACACTTTGTGCGAAAAATGGGTGTCGGTTGTTACGATGTAGACCTCGGCACCCGCCTTCTGGAACTCGGCATAGTTGTCGGCGGCATCTTCAACTTCTGTAGGGCAATTAAAGGTAAATGCGGCAGGCATAAAGATCAGAACCGACCATTTGCCCTTCATGGATTCATCAGAAACATCAATGAATTTGCCATTGTGAAAAGCAGTCGTTTTAAACGGGACGATGGACGTGTTGATAAGAGACATATTGGTTCCTTGACTGTTTATAAAGAGATACTGAGCTGCATCGCAACATCTATCTTATGTGATAGGCGGGTTATAGGACTGGTGGTGCCGATTGATTAAAACTAAAAGACAGATAGTTATTCGCGCAAATGCGAATCATTCGCATACAATAACCACTCGTTAAAAAATTTAAATTTCTTCATCGCCAGCCACACAGCCAAAACCTCAAGCAGGTTTTTGGCCCATGCAGCCAGCAGTTTTCCCAACTGTTTTCAAGGCTCCATCGTGGCAATTTTTGATTCATTTCGTCCGTCCCATCCCGGTCTTCCATTCGCATTACGCACGTTGCCATTGCTTGCTGGCACTGTATGCGGCTCGGTGTTCAGTGCGCAGGCGCAATCCATGCCGCTAGCGCAAATGGCGGCTACGCCACTCAAAGAGGTTGTCATCAGTGGCTCACGCAATGAGCAGTCAGTCGACGAGCTGCCCATGGCTGTTGATATCATCAATGCCAAAGATATTGAAGAAGGCCAGTTACAAGACATTCGCGATATTGCAAAAAGCATTCCCAATGTGTCGGTCAGGCGCGCACCCGCCAGATTTACGATTGCAGGCAACGCGACTGGCCGTGAAGGCAATGCGGGTTTTAACATTCGCGGTTTGGACGGCAACCGGGTTTTGATGCTGGTTGACAACATACGGTCCCCGCGTTTTTACGGCTTTGGCGCAAATGCTTTTGGCCGCGATACCTTGTCGGTTGATCTGGTCAAGCGAGTGGAGCTTATCAAAGGCCCAGCCTCGGTACTTTATGGCTCTGACGGCATTGCCGGGCTGGTCAACTTTATGACGTACGAGCCTTCAGATTTTTTAAAAAACAATAAATCGCTGGGCGGCAAGGCAACGCTGAGCTACAGCGGGGACGACAACACCAGGTCAGCCTCAGCCACGGTGGCCAGCCGCGCCAATGACAACCTTGAATGGCAAATCAGCGCGGCCGCCAGTGCCGGTAATGAGCTGGCAAACCGGGGCGAAAACTTTTCACCCAACGCCAACCGTACAGCACCAAATCCGCAAAAAGATTCAGGCCAGGCCCTGATGGTCAAAATTGTGCTCAGGCCCACACCACAACAAAAGCACGTTGTGACGTTTGAGCATGTAGACAAGGAGTCTGACTACAACCTGCTGGCCGCCAGAGCCACCTTGCCGCTGGCCGGCAGCGCAGCAACTGTTGCCAACGCAGCACTCAACGCGACCGCACTGACCAGCATGAACCGGAACCGCCTGACCTGGGATGCAAGATACAAAGTTGACACGGCCGTGGCTGACAACCTTCAGACTGTGTTGAGTTTTCAAAACACGTTCTCGCGTGAATTCACTTTTGAAGACCGCAACACTGCGCCAGACCGATCGCGCGACACCACCTACCAGGAGCGCACGCTACAGGCAAGCGTACAAGCTGACAAGACCATCCGCAACTCAAATGACTGGATTCAAAAACTGACCTATGGCGCGGACTATGCGCAAACCCATGTCATCAGCCTGCAAACAGGCTTGACGCCGCCCGCTGGCGAGACGTTTCCTCTCAAGCGGTTTCCGGATACGGTTGAGACCAGTTCGGCCTTGTACCTGCAAAACGAAATCATTGGCGGCAACTGGAGTGTGACGCCCGGCGTGCGGGTAGACAACTTCAGTATCAAGCCGTCGACAGCAGGGTTTCCGGTCCCTGTGGTGGCTTTGTCCGGGTCGGCGGTGTCGCCCAAGCTGGGCGTGCTGTATCGCGCCACCCCTGAATGGAGCGTGTTTGGCAACTACGCAAGTGGTTTCAGGGCACCCAATGCAGGGCAGGTCAATGCCTTTTTTGAAAATGTCACGTCGTTTTATAAAACCATACCCAACGGTGCCCTGAAGCCTGAGAAAAGCAAAAATTTTGAACTGGGGGCGCGCGCCCGGCTGGGCCTGTTAGCGCTGGACGTAACAGCATTTACCGGCCAATTCACCGACCTGATTGAAGACAGCCGACGGGTTTCAGGTGCAGGTACCGCAGCCAACCCCACGGTGTTTCAATCAGTCAATATTGACAACGCCACCATCAGTGGGTTTGAAATCAAGGGCTCGATGGACTGGGGCAAAGTCGGCATCGGCAAGCTGAGCACGCCCTTTTCCTACGGCAAGGCCCGCGGCAAGGTTGACAACACCGGACTGCCACTGGACTCGATTGACCCCGCCAAATTGGGCGTAGGCCTGCGCTATGACACCGCGGTGTGGGATGTGCGCCTGAATGCAACGCGCCGCGCCGCCAAGAACACCAGCGATATGGGTCAGCAACGCGTCACGCTGCCGCTGCAGTTTGCCGTGCCTGCAGCCACCACTTTTGACCTGAGCGGCCAGTGGCGCTTTAGCAAAGCCACACGCGTTAACGCCAGCATTGCAAACCTGACAAACCAGAAGTATTGGCACTGGTCAGACGTGCGTGGTGTTGCCACGAACGCCGTGGCGCTTGATGCATACACCCAGCCGGGTCGCAAGTTCAACGTGTCACTGGTGACCGAGTTTTAACTTGGCCGTCCCAAGCAATGTCGGCGGTACAGACCAAGTGATGCGCAGCGCAATCCCCAGGGGTGCCTACCTGCGCCAAATTATTTCGTGCCCTTGGCACATAACTCCAGAGGTGAATCAATGAGCGCAGTTCTCCAGGCGATGGTGGCAAAGACACCCACCAGCAAGCCCTTTATCAAACCCGAATCCGTGACAGATGCAGCCACTTTGCGTAAGCGTTTTAGTGAGGCCCGCAGCACCGGTAAACGCGCCAAAGAAGCTGCACAAAGCCTGGGCATAACTGAAGGCGGGGCGGTTGCGGCGCACACAGGCAAGCATGAACACGCGCTAAAGGCCACCCCGCTTAAAGGGCCTTGGGTTGAGCTGCTGCAGGCCCTGGAGCTTTGCGGCCCGGTCATGGCACTAACGCGCAACGAATCTACGGTGCATGAAAAAACAGGCATCTACCAAAACATTTCCGCCACCGGCCACATGGGTCTGGCGTTGGGGCATGACATTGACCTGCGTCTGTTTTTCAGCCGCTGGCATGCAGGCTTTGCCGTGTCAGAAGCCGCAAATTTGCCGGGCAACTCGCCTGCTCAAAGTTTGCAGTTTTTTGATGAGCACGGCATGGCGGTTCACAAAATTTTTGTACGCGCCGAGACAGACCGCCAAGCATTCAATGACATCGTTGACCAGTTCACAGCCAGCACCACAGCGGTGGTATTTACGCCTGCGCCCACTAAAACCGCTGTCACGCCAGACAGCGAACTGGACGCCGCGGGCTTTGCCCAAGCCTGGAGCGAGATGACCGACACGCACCAGATGTTTGCGTTGATCAGCAAGTTTGGTGCAGAGCGGCAGCAGGCTTTCAGGCTGGTAGAGGGGCGCTTTGCCCACCGCGCCAGGCCTGATGTCATACGCATGTTGCTTGATGAGGCCGCCATGGACGGCACATCCATCATGGTGTTTGTCAGCAGCAGCGGCTGTATTCAAATCCACAGCGGCCCGGTCAGGCGCATTGAACCGATGGTTACGCCGACCGCGAAATGGATCAATGTGCTAGACGCAGGCTTTAATTTGCACCTGCGTGAAGACATGATTGCCAATGCCTGGATTGTGCAAAAACCCACTGACGACGGTGTGGTTACGTCGGTCGAAGTTTTTGATGTCAACGGCGACCTGATGGCGATGTTTTTTGGCAGCCGCAAGCCTGGCATCCCGGAGCAGCAAGCCTGGCGCGACATAGCAGCGCGTTTACCGCGACTGGAGCAAGCATGAAACCCTTGATACCGTTGCAACTCGATTCAGCCCGCCGCAACACACTTCGCGCCTTTTCGCTGCTGCCAGCAAGCATTGCCTTGAGCTCTTTTGCCCAAGCCAAACTCCCCCGCATCGTCTCTGTCAGTGGATCAACGACCGAAATCGTCTATGCCCTGGGCGCTGAAACCCAGTTGGTGGGCACCGACACCACCAGCCTTTTCCCGGCTGCAGCGTTGCAAACCGCCAAGGTTGGTTACCAGCGCCAGTTGTCAGCTGAAGGAGTCATGTCGCTCAGGCCGGATGCTGTCATTGGCACAACTGAGGCTGGCCCGCCGGTGGTTTTGGATCAAATTCGTTCTGCGGGTGTGAAGGTAGACCTTGTAGAGGCCGACCATTCGTGGGCCGAGGTGCAACGCAAAGTGACAGCTGTTGGGCGGGCCACCGCTCGCGCCGCAGAGGCGTCTGCGTTACAGGCCCGGCTTGACGCACAGTGGGCGGGCGTGCAGGCCGCAGTTGCCAAGGCTGCCGGGTCGGGCCCACAAGCGCCACGGGTCATGTTTATTTTGTCGCACAGCGCCAACGCATCGGTATCGGGCGACAAAACGGCTGCCCACGCGATGATGACTTTCGCCGGGCTAAACAACGTTATGGCCAGCTTTGGAAAGCCCGCCAGTTACAGCGGCTACCGCCCCATGACGGCTGAGGCCATGGTGGTGGCCGCGCCAGACATCATCATCACTACCGTGCAGGGCATTGAGGCATCAGGCGGTGTTGACAAATTTTGGGCAAAGGCCGGGCTGGACCTGACACCTGCCTATAAAAAACGTAGCCTGGTTGCGCTGGACGCGCTTTACCTGATGGGCTTTGGTCCACGCTTGCCGCAAGCTGTAGCGGAGCTGCACCGCCAGGCCTTCAAAGCAGCAGGCAGGCTGACAGCATGAGTTTTTTGCACACCAGACCGCCTGCAAGATGGGTGTTGACGGCAGGGGTAGTTTTACTTGCTATTAGTTTTATAGCTGGTAGCGCCCGCGGAGCTTATGCAATTACGCCTTTTGAGTTGCTAAACGTAGTGTGGGACGCGTTCAGCGGGGCAACTGACACATCACCCCAGCACTTGGTGTTCATGAACATCCGGCTGCCACGTTTGCTGCTGGGTGTCGCTGCAGGTGCGGCGCTTGGCTTGTCAGGCGCATTGATGCAGGGGCTGTTTCGCAACCCATTGGCCGACCCGGGGCTGATTGGCATCAGCAGTGGTGCGGCACTGGCGGCGGGCATCACGATTGTGCTGGGCAGTGTATGGTTTCCAGATTTGCCGCGCACACTGGGCAGCTGGACGCTGGTGGTCACTGCGTTTGCCGGCAGTTTAGGCGTGACGCTGCTGGTCTACGCACTGAGCCAGCAAGACGGCGCAACCCGCGTGGGCCTGATGCTGCTGGCGGGCATAGCAATTAACGCTCTGGCGGGTGCGGGTTTGGGCTTTTTAACTTTTCTGGCCACTGACGAGCAGCTGCGCAATATCCAGTTCTGGTTGCTGGGCAGTTTGGGGGGCGCGCGATGGTCTGCTGTGGCGCTGGTCAGCGCTACTGTTTTTATAGCTACTTGCGCAGGTTTTACCTTGGCCAGACCGCTTAATGCCATTGCTTTGGGCGAGGCACAGGCAGAACTGTTGGGCGTGCCGGTGGAGCGCGTCAAACGCTACGCTGTGCTGGTCACGGCGCTGGCGGTGGGCGCGGTCACTGCTACTACCGGCATCATCGGTTTTGTGGGCCTGGTGGCGCCGCACTGCGTGCGCATGATTGCCGGGCCTGACCACCGCGTGGTGTTGCCAGGCTCGGCACTGCTCGGCGCGGCGCTGGTGCTTCTGGCCGACAGCGTGGCGCGTACGGCAGTCAAGCCGGCCGAACTGCCGCTGGGCGTGCTGACGGCATTTGTTGGCGTGCCGTTCTTCTTGCTGCTGCTGCGCCACTTTAAAAGCCGTTTGTAAGGTCATTCATGAGCGCTCGCAACTTGACTGAATTTTCAAAGCCGGACATGGATGCGGCTACTCATCTCGAAGCCATAGGGGTCAGCGTCGTGATTGGCGACAAAACGCTGCTGCACCCCATCACGTGTGCCTTCAAGCCCGGGCAGGTCACGGCCATCCTTGGCCCCAATGGCGCCGGCAAGTCAACCCTGATGTCCGTGCTGACGGGCCAGCGACGACCCGATGCGGGCCACGTGCAATGGCAGGGCAAGGCACTGGTTGATGGCGATGCGGCTGAGCTGGCGCGGCTGCGCGCCTTTGTGGCGCAAGAAACCCAGATGGCATTTGATTTCACCGTGCGTGAAGTCGTTGCGCTGGGCCGCTACCCGCACCGCAGACAACCCAGCCAGCACGAGGCCAGCATCCCCGAGCTGGCCATGCAGTCTACGCACGTTGGGCTGCTGTCTGACAGGGCTTTGAACACCTTGTCAGGCGGTGAAAAAGCCAGAGCGCACTTGGCCAGAGCCTTGGCGCAGGTGTGGGAAAACACTGGTCAGGCTTACGCAGCACCTAGCCGCCCTTGGCAAGTACAGCCCTCTTTGGGGGCAGTGCGCCACACGTTGATGAGCGAACGTGAGGTTACGAGGTCGCGGTGGTTAATGCTTGACGAGCCCACCGCCGCGCTCGATTTGCAGCATCAGCACCGCATGCTGCAACTTGCACGCAACTGGGCCAAACAGCAGGGCGTTGGTGTGGTGGCGGTACTGCACGACTTGAATCTGGCCCTGCGTTACAGCGACAGCGCACTGGTTCTGGCAGACGGCCAGTTGCTCGCCCAGGGCAAAACAGCAGACGTTTTGACCCCGGAACGTATCGGTCAGGTCTGGGGCGTGGTTGCGCACCCCGTTGCCTGCGGCAATGTGCTTCAGTATGTGTTTCAGCCAAACGCTGTATAACTACATATTAAATAGCTGAATACGCTCGTATTTATTTGGCTATAGGCCTGAAAAGCAATTAAATGAGGGCGAAGATGACTCAAAATCGCGGTTTTGAGCTGCCCCATAGAATGCTGTCATGCGCCTGTTGATCTCCGCTTTTTTGTTGTCCCTAGTTTGCCTCTCGGCCAGTTCTGCAGAAGTTAATGTCGCGGCAGCCACCAACTTCACGGCTCCCATGAAGCGGATCGCGGAAGCGTTTGAAAAAGACACGGGCCACAAAGTCGTGTTGTCGTTTTCATCAACCGGCCGGTTTTATGCCCAGATTACTAATGGCGCACCATTTGATGTGTTTTTGTCGGCTGACGATGACACGCCCGCCAGGCTTGAAAAAGAAGGCGCTGCGGTAGCGGGCACCCGCTTTACCTACGCCACCGGGCGGCTGGTGTTGTGGTCGGCCAAACCGGGGCTGGTGGATGAAAAAGCGGCAGTACTCATGCGTAATGACTTTAAATACCTGGCCATCGCAGCGCCCAAGCTGGCCCCGTATGGCGCGGCAGCTGTGGAGGCCCTGACCAAAATCGGCATGCTGCCCAAACTGCAAACCAAGCTGGTCACGGGTGAAAGCATTGGCCAGACCTTCGGCATGATTTCCAGCGGTAACGCTGATTTGGGCTTTGTGGCGATGTCGCAGGTGTTTGAAGGCGGCAAGCTCAAAAACGGCTCTGTATGGGTTGTGCCTGGGCACCTGCACGGTCCGCTTAAGCAGGATGCGGTGGTTCTGGTTCGTGGGCGCAACAACCCGGCAGCGCTGCAGTTGATGACGTTCATGAAATCACCTCAAGCGCGCGCCATCATGAACTCCTTCGGCTACGAGTGATGAGAGCAACGCTGTGAGCCCGCTTGAGGCCCAAGCCACCTGGCAGGCTGTGTGGTTAACGGTCAAGCTGGCCAGCGTAACGACGCTTGTGTTGCTGCTGCTTGGCACACCGCTGGCGTGGTGGCTAGCCAATACGCGCTCGTGGCTCAAAGGCCCGGTCAGTGCTGTGGTGGCGTTGCCACTTGTTTTGCCGCCTGTAGTGATTGGTTTTTATCTGCTGGTGCTGATGGGGCCACAAGGGCCCGTGGGGCAGCTGACGCAGTCGCTGGGCCTGGGGTTGTTTCCGTTCACTTTTACCGGGCTGGTGATCGGGTCGATTGTTTATTCGCTGCCGTTTGTGGTGCAGCCCCTTGCTAATGCGTTTGAGGCACTGGGCCGCGCGCCGCTAGAGGCCGCAGCCACGCTGCGTGCATCGCCCCGTGACACATTTTTCAGCGTGGTTTTGCCCTTGTGCAAATCGGCCTACATCACCGCCGGCATCATGGGCTTTGCGCACACCGTGGGCGAATTTGGCATTGTGCTCATGCTGGGCGGCAACCTACCGGGCCAGACGCGAACCCTGTCGGTGCAAATTTATGACCATGTAGAAGCGCTTGAATATGCGCAGGCGCACTGGCTGGCAGGTGGGTTGATGCTGTTTTCATTTGCGGTGTTGCTGGCGCTGCATGTGCTGCAGCGCAAAAGGCCAGCATGACTGGTATCAAAGCCACGTTTAAACGAGAAGTGGGTGACTTTTCACTCAACGTTGATCTGCAATTGCCGGGGCGCGGCGTCAGCGCGATTTTTGGGCCGTCGGGCTCCGGCAAAACCACGGTGCTGCGCTGCATGGCCGGGCTGGAGCAAGCACCCGGCGGCTATCTGTCAGTTAACGGCGAGGTTTGGCAGGACGATGCCAACAAGGTCTTTAAACCTGTCCACAAACGCGCATTGGGCTATGTGTCGCAAGCAGCTAACCTGTTTGCCCACTTGAACGTGCAGGGCAACCTCAGCTACGGCCAGAAACGCGTCCCGATGGCTGAACGCAAAGTGTCTTTAGACCAGGTTGTTGAACTGCTGGGCATTGACAAACTTTTAGCAAGGCAGCCCACAACCCTGTCAGGCGGCGAAAGTCAGCGCGTCGCCATTGCCCGGGCTCTGGCCACCAGCCCGCAGCTGCTGCTGATGGATGAGCCGCTGGCTGCGCTTGACGTGCAGCGTAAAGCTGAAGTGCTGCCGTACCTTGAGCGGCTGCACGCCGAGCTGGACATCCCCGTGATGTACGTAAGCCACGCGCCTGACGAAGTGGCCCGGCTGGCAGATCATTTGGTGCTGATGGATAGAGGCCGCGTCACCGCCAGCGGCCCCACGCGCGAACTGATGACCCGGCTTGACCTGCCGCTGGCCCATGGCGATTCAGCCGCAGCCGTTATTGAAGCCGTGGTCACGCAAGTTGAGGCGGCTTATCACTTGAGCCATGCCGAGTTTGCTGGCGGGCACATCAGTGTGCTGAAGCCGAATTTGCGTGTAGGCCAGCTGGTACGCATCCGGGTGCAGGCCAGGGATGTCAGCCTGACGCTGGCGCAGCAGCAAGGCACCAGCGTGCTTAATATTTTTGCCGCCACGATAACGGCCATTGCAGCCGACAGTCCCGGGCAGGTCATGGTGGCGCTCAGTGCAGGCGGCGTCATGCTGCTGGCTCGCATCACGCAAAAGTCGCTTGAAACTCTTGGGCTGAACGTGGGCAGCGCGGTTTTTGCGCAGGTCAAGGGTGGGGCTGTGCTGGGGTAAGTTAACGTAACGAGTCACGCGGCAATTACTATGAATTTAGTAGCTGCTAGCGCCTGTTTTATTGGGCTGCAGGTCTAAAATAAAGATAAACCTGTCAGTACAGTACCCGGTATTTGAACGGTTTTACCTGTGGGCAGTGCAAACCCGATTGCTGCGCCTGTACACCCCGGCAAGGTCAGTTTTGGCTCATCGGGCAATGGCTCGGCGACGCACCTGACAAGTGAGCTGCTCAAGTCATTGAGCAAGACCTGCAGGGTGCACATCCCGTACCGGGGTGTTGTGGATTTATTGCCAGCTAGACGGCCAAATGAGCGAAGGTCATCAAAAACGCTGGCGTGAAATCAGACTAATTAGTCGGCAGTAGCTGCGCCGGCTTGCACGCGTCGTGCGCCGTCAAAGCGTGTGGCCCAGTAGTCCACACGCATGCTTTCAACCCGTACTTCTGCGCCTGGCTTGGGGGAGTGGATAAACCGGCCTTCGCCCACGTAAATACCCACATGGCTGAAAGTGCGCTTCAGTGTGTTGAAAAATACCAGGTCACCGGGTTTGAGTTCTGATTTTTCGATGTTTTGGGTGACAGCGGCCTGCTGCTCCGCACGGCGCGGCAAAATTAGGCCAATGCTCTGCGCATACATCGCGCGTACGAAACCGCTGCAGTCAAAGCCTGTTTCGACCGTGCTACCACCGCGTTTGTAGGGCACACCCAAAAACCCCATGGCATTGACCACCAACTCAGACGCTTTGCTGCTAACCGACTGCCGGACTTGATCCAGTTGGCTAATAAGACCCCTTTCGGCCAAAAGCGTATCCAGATCATCGCCTGTTTGAGGCGGTGCAGCGTAGGCGCTGACTGACATCAACAATGCGGCGGCTAGGGCAAGATGGGTTACTTTTTTGTGCATGGGTCGCAGGATACTTGAAAAAACTGGCGCGCGTCAACCTCAAGAGTCAAGCTCAAGGCCTTGATTTGTATAGGAATTGAGGGGTTTCAGTGGTTTGGGTTGAGTCTGAGCAGTACGCTTGCAGAACCGTCAAAGTCACATTACCAAGCACTTTAAGAGTCAAAAAATGCTTTCAAAACCGGTTTTTCATGAGTCAAATCGACCCCTATCTCAATGGATACGTGCGCTAGCAGCTATTTTTTTAATAGCATTGTCGTTCTTCCATTTATTGGTCAACGCGCAAGGCGTCCGGCCAGAGACCGTGGCCAGCGGCTTGCAAAACCCATGGGCGGTGGCTTTTCTACCTGACGGCAAGTTTTTGGTCACCGAACGGCCGGGCCGATTGCGCGTGGTGGACCAGAACGGCAAATTGGGCCAGCCAGTTGAAGGCCTGCCAGACATAGTGGCTGGCGGGCAGGGCGGACTGCTGGATGTTGTGCTGGACGCTGACTTTGCCCGCAACCGGGTGTTGTACTTTTGCTTTTCAGAACCCGCAAATGTGGCTGACGGGGGAGGTAAAGGCAACAGCACGGCGTTAGCCCGCGCTACTCTCAGCACCGACCTGACGCGTTTGAGCGATGTCAAAGTCATCTTCAGCCAATAACCCAAGTTTTCCAGCAGCTTGCACTTTGGTTGCCGGATTGTTGAAAGCCGCGCAACCGGTATCAATGGCAAGCCCGACGGCAAGCTGTACCTGATGCTGGGTGACCGCTACTCACGCGCGCCAGACGCGCAAACTCTGGGCAACCATCATGGCAAAGTCATCCGCATCAACAAAGACGGCAGCGTGCCGCCAGATAACCCGTTAATTAACCGCGTGGGAGTGCTGCCAGAAATCTGGAGCTACGGCCACCGCAACCCGCAAGGCGCGACGCTGGCGCCTGACGGCACGCTGTGGATGCACGAGCACGGCCCGCAAGGCGGCGACGAAATCAACCTGCCCAAACCCGGCCTGAACTACGGCTGGCCCGCCATTACTTATGGTGAAAACTATGGCGGCGGCCAAATTGGTCAGGGCCTGACTGCCCAGGCTGGCCTGCAGCAACCGCTGCATCACTGGACACCGTCTATTGCCCCCTCTGGCATGGCGTTTTTAACCAGCGACCGCTACGGCAAGGCCTGGCAGGGCAATCTGTTTGTGGGTTCGCTGAAATTTGCCCACTTGAACCGCATCGAGTTGAGCGCGCCTTACAGCGGCAAGGTGCTGCGAGAAAGCAAACTCATCAGCGAGGAGGGCGCGCGCATCCGCGATGTGCGTCAGGGGCCAGACGGGTTGTTGTACGTGTTGACTGACAGCAGCAACGGCAAGCTGATAAGGCTGATGCCAGCGCCATAACATGCATATAAAAGCAAGGGATGTTCATGCTCTAAGCTCTTGCCAGACCATCTATTCGCGCCGCTTATCTGAGCGACATCCGTGACACCTTTCTTGTTTTGCGGCCATCGGCGTGCTGGCCGCGTTAGTCCGCTGCAGTTATCGCTTGGTTGCTGCCATAAGCCGCCCGGCAGTTATCATAAAAGCATGACTTTGCCCCGATCCTGGCGTGACTTGCTGGCACGCACCAATCTCAGCGCCCGATTGTGGCTGGTGCAGTGGTGGAAGTTGATGGTCTTGAGCGCAGTGCTGCTGCTGCTGGCTTTGTCGCCGTCCAGCTACACACGGGTTGACCGGCTGGTGCTGGCGCGACATGTGTATGACAACACGGCGCCCAACATGACCAGCTTCACGCTGCTGTGCGCGTTAATCAGCCTGGTTTTAACGCGAATTGTGACGACCACCGCCTTGAGCTACGGCTTGTCGCAGTATTCGCTGCAAGTCGTCATCAGGGTGCTGGTGCTAGAACTGATTCCGCTGACCGCTGCACTTTTTGTAGCACTGCGCTGCACCATACCCGACGGGGCTGAACTTGCTGAACTTAAAGCGCGCGGCGACTTGGACAAACTGCGCCAGCAAGGCATCGACCCGATCCACCGTGAAGTCTTGCCGCGCGTCATGGCCGGTATTTTTTCGACCATCACGCTGGCGGTTTTAAGCTGCGTGGTGGCGCTGCTGGTGGCCTATGTGGCGATTTACGGTTTTAATCTGGCTGGACTGGCAGGCTACACGCGGCTGTTTGGGCAGGTTTTTACACCCGCTGTGACGCTGATTTTTGTCATGAAAACTCTGCTGTTCAGTCTGGCAGTGTCGCTGATCCCGATGGCATCCGCCCTGTACGGCACAGCCGTCAACAACACCCGTACCAGTGCTGAAATGCGTGGACTGGTGCGCATGTTTGCCATTGTCTTGCTGATTGAAGTGCTGTCACTTGTTGGCAATTACTATTGAATTATTGTGCTACTGAACGACCGAACCTTATGAGCGACAAACCAGACAACCCCCCACTCGCGCCCGAGCCGGACCACCTGGAGTTCAAGGCCGTGCTGCTGCTGAGCTTCATGCTGGCGTTGGTCGTGGCGGCTGCCGTGTACGTGATGTACGCCCGCGGCATGTTTGAAAGCACACAAAAACTGGTGCTGGTGTCTGAAGACTCTGAGGGCGTGGTGGTCGGCATGAACATGACGTTCTCGGGCTTTCCGATTGGCCGGGTGCGGCGCATCGAGCTGGCTGACGACGGCAAGGCGCGCATTGTGATTGACGTGGCCAGCAAAGACGCGCACTGGCTGCGCCAGTCCAGCGTGTTCACCATGGTGCGCGGCTTGGTAGGCGGCACCAACATTCGGGCTTACACCGGCTTGTTATCTGACCCGCTGCTAGAGGACGGCGCAGTGCGCAGCGTGCTGCAAGGCGATGCGGGTGCCGAGGTGCCCAAATTGATTGCCTCGGCCAAAGACTTGCTGGAGAGCATCAACTCGCTGGTCAGCAGCCGGGGCGCACTGGGTGCCAGTTTTGGTAACCTGCAAACGCTGACCGCAAAAATCAATGGCCCGGGCGGTGCGTTGACGGTGTTGCTGGGGGGCGAGGCAGAGGCCAAAAAGCTCATCACCACACTAGACCGCACCAATGCACTGTTGGCTACGGTAGACCGCCTGGCGATCAAGGTCGATGGCCTGGCGGCCAAAGCGGATACGCAGGTGTTTGGCGACAAAGGCGTGCTGCCCGAAACCCGCGCAACCGTGGTGCAGCTCAATGCGCTACTGGGCGATGCACGCAACAGCCTGAAAAAGGTCGATGCCGTGCTGATTGAAGCGCAAGCTGTGGGTGCGAATGTCAAAGAAGGCACCAGTGACTTGAGCCAGCTGCGTGGCGAGGTCGAGTCCAGCTTGCGCAAGGTCGATGGGCTGGTCAATGAGATCAACCGCAAGTGGCCGTTTGCACGCGATGCTGAGGTGAAACTGCCATGAATCTACTGACTCTTCAACCGTTCGGGCTGAGCTTGTCGAAGCCTTCGTTTACCTGCAGATCCCTTCGACAAGCTCAGGACGAACGGCTAAATATAAAAGCGCGTGTGTTTTTAAAAAGTCTTGTTACTGCACTTGTTGTCGCTTTGACCGCCTGTGCCTCTGGCCCCAAACCCACAGACTGGCAACTCGAATCCAAAGGCGCAATGGAGCGTGCCGTCGCGGCTTATCTTGAAGGCAATCCACGGGTTGAAGCGGCTGAGCTGAACCGAGCACGACTTGAAATATCCAGCACAGGCCGCGTTGATTTGCTGGCGCGTGCTGAACTGCTCAGTTGTGCCAGCCGCGTCGCCAGCCTGGTGTTTGAGCCCTGTGCTGGTTTTGAAAAGTTGCGCCAGGACGCGCCGCCTGCGGAACGCGCCTACGCCGATTACCTGGCTGGCAAATTGCAACCTCAAAACATTAACTTACTCCCAAAAAATCAGCAAATAAGTGCTCAAGCCCAATTATCACGTGCGCAATCAGCTATTGAAAGCATAGCAGACCCACTAGCCAAGCTGGTGGCTGCTGGCACGGCCATGCAGGCGGGTAACGCCAGCCCGGCGCTGGTGCAGGCAGCGGTTGATGCCGCATCTAGCCAGGGCTGGCGCAGGCCGCTACTTGCTTGGCTGGGTGTGCAACTCAAGTTGTTTGAAGCCAGCGGTAACCAGCTTGAGGCTGAGCGCATCCAGCGGCGCATTGCCTTGACGTTAAAACCCTGATGTCAAAGTTTTCACGCCAGCTGCAGCGCGATATCAAGGGCGGCGGTGTCAGCCCCTGGGTCATTGCTTTTACCTGCGCGCTGGCACTGGCCACCGCCATGGGCATTGGCCGGTTTGCCTTCACGCCGCTGCTGCCGATGATGCTGGCCGATGGTGTGGTCGATTTGCCCGGTGCCAGCTGGCTGGCCAGTGCCAACTATTTGGGCTATCTGGTCGGTGCGTTGCTGTGTACCTTTCAGCCGCTGATCTGGTCGCGCTTTAAAACTTGGTCACCAGTGCTGTCGACCACCTGGGTGCGGGGCGGTTTGGTTGCTACATGCGTGCTGACGCTAGGCATGGCGTTGCAGGTGCCCGCGCTGTGGCCGTGGCTGCGCTTTGCTGCAGGGGTGGCCAGTGCTTTTGTGTTTGTGTTCACGTCGGGCTGGTGCCTGGCACGGCTGGCTGAACGCAACGCCAGCAACCTGGGCGGGCTGATGTTTACCGGGCCGGGTGCGGGCATCGCCATCAGCGGTGTGCTGGCCAGCGGCATGGTGGCACTTCAGTGGAAGGCCGCAGCAGGTTGGTTGATTTTTGGCGTGCTGGCTTGTGTACTGACGCTGATCACCTGGCGTACGTTTGGCATGAAGCTTGCCAAGCCTGCACCCGCCAAAGTGGAAGGCGCCACAGCTATTGCAGCAACATCGTTGGCCAGCCGCTGGCACATGTTCTGGCTGGCGATTGCTTATGGACTTGATGGTTTGGGCTACATCATTACCGCCACATTTCTGCCGGTTATTGCGCGGCAAGTCATGCCGGGTTCCGTATGGCTTGACCTGTTTTGGCCACTGTTCGGGCTGGCCGTTATTGCAGGCGCTTTGATCTCCACACGAATTTCGCTAAAAGGCGATTTGCGTTACCTGCTGGCTGCCAGCTACATCATGCAGGCTGTGGGCGTCATCATCACCGTTTGGCTGCCCACACCGCTCGGTTTTGCACTCGGCAGTTTGCTGTTGGGTTTGCCATTTACAGCCATCACTTTTTTTGCCATGCAAGAGGTGCGCCGCCTCAAGCCGCATAACGTCGCCAGCTATACAGGCTTGCTGACAGCGGTCTACGGCCTTGGCCAAATCGCCGGGCCGCCGCTTGCAGCCTGGTTACTTAGCCGCAGCGCCACTGTGGGGCAGGGCTTTAACGTCGCGCTGGAAATAGCGGCCAGCTCGCTGGTTCTGGGGGCGCTGATGTTTGTGGGGTTGGCGCGGTTTTACCCAAAAAAATAGTGGCTAGCGCGCCCCCTGCACGCGTTGCCGCTGGGCCGATCTGCCCGCCTATTCGCTGGCCACCTGCAATACCAGCTTGCCGAAATTTTCGCCGTTAAACAGTTTGAGCAGCGTCTCTGGGAAGTTCTCAAGACCCTGCACCACGTCCTCCTTGCTTTTCATGGTGCCAGCTTTTAAATAACCTGCCATCTCGTTAACTGCCAGGTGGTAACGGTCGGCGTAGTCAAAGACCACAATGCCTTCCATTCGGGCGCGGTTGACCAGCAGTGACAAGTAGTTGGCCGGGCCTTTGACGGGTGTGGTGTTGTTGTACTGACTGATGGCACCGCAAATGATAATGCGGGCTTTGCGGTTGATTTTGGCCAGCACCATGTCGAGGATGTCGCCACCCACATTGTCAAAATAAATATCCACGCCGTTTGGGCAATGTTCTTTCAGGCCCGCTCTTACGCCTTTGTTTTGCACGTCTGAGTTTTTGTAGTCGATACACGCATCAAAACCGAGCTCTTTAACCACCCAGTCACACTTGGCCTGGCCACCCGCAATGCCCACCACGCGGCAGCCCTTGAGCTTGGCAATTTGCCCAACGGTTTGGCCAACAGCGCCTGCTGCACCCGACACAACAACCGTTTCGCCTGCCTTGGGCATGCCAACTTCCATCAGGCCAAAAAAGCCTGTCATGCCGGGCATGCCCAGCACGTTTGTCCAAGTGGTTAGCCCCAGGCGCGGGTCGATTTTGAACATCCCGCTGCGCTTGATGTTTTCCTCAGCAATCAGGCAATATTCCTGCACGTCCAGCCCGGCATTGACGTAGTCGCCCACGGCAAAAGCCGGGTTGTTGGAGGCGATCACCTGACCGACACCACCAGCCCGCATCACGGCGTTGATTTCAACGGGTGCGATGTAGCTTTTGCCTTCGTTCATCCAGCCGCGCATCGCCGGGTCGAGCGACAAGTACAGCGTTTTTACCAGCACACCGCCTGCGCCAGGTTCCGCCACGGCTTCTTCAGTAAAGCGCCAGTTGGCGCGCGAGGGCAAGCCAACGGGGCGGCTGGCCAGGCGAACTTGATGGTTTTTAAGTGCTGTGATGGTGGTCATGGCGTATTTCCCTAAAGTTCAAAATGAGCTGATATCGTAGCCTTTGTAGCCGGGTTTGACAGTCTCGCAAGCGATTGAATGGGGTCAATTGACGCCATGCTTTCGGGCTATGCTTTGCTCATGAATCTCTATTCCTATTTTCGGTCATCAGCATCTTTTCGCGTCCGGATTGCGCTGGAGATCAAAGGCTTGCCCTACGACTATGTTGCTGTCCACATTGCCCGTGGCGACCACAAAAAGCCGCCGTACGCTGACCTGTCAGCAGACACATTGGTGCCGCTGCTAGAGGTTGACGGCTTGCAACTGTCACAGTCGATGGCCATCATTGAATACCTCGAAGAAAATCACTCCGCACCCGCGTTGTTGCCCGCAGACAGCCCTGGCCGCGCTAAAGTCCGCGCCCTGGCGCAATCCATTTCCTGCGACATTCACCCGATCAACAACCTGCGGGTTTTGAAATATCTGGTTAAAGAACTGAAGGTGGAGGAGGAGGCCAAAAACACCTGGTATCGCCACTGGTGTCGTGAAGGCCTGGTGGCATTTGAAAAGCAGTTGGCCCAGCTGCCCGCATCGACTTTTTGCTTCGGGCAAACGCCCACCCTTGCCGACTGCTGCCTGGTTCCGCAAATCTTCAACGCCCAGCGGTTTGACACCGATCTGAGCAGTTTGCCGCGCACCATGGCGGCATTTGAGGCCTGCATGGCGTTGCCCGCTTTTCAAAAGGCCCAACCCAGCGCCTGCCCGGATTTTGAGGCACAAAGGCATAATGCTTTGAACTGCTAGCATTTGCTAGCGCACTCAGTTTGGAGGTCATCGTGGCAATTTTGCAAGTTAACGCTGCGTCTAAAGAGCAATTGAATTTTCGTGTCACACCAGAGCTAAAGGAGCGACTTGACAGGTATGCGGCTCTTGCAGGGCAGTCAAGGGCCGATATAGCCGTTAACGCTCTCAATGACTATCTGGATTGGCGTATTCCTCAGATTGAAAATCTCAAACTTGCCATTGCGGCCGCTGACCGTGGTGAGTTTGCAAGCGACGCGGAAGTTGACGCAGTTTTTAAAAAGTACGGAGCTTAAGTCGTGTGACTTTAAAAACAGGCTTGCGCATCGTATGGACGACCCTGGCTTTGCAGATGCTAGCGAGCGTTGGGCAATTCATAGCAAAAGACAACCCCAAGGCGGCGACCAGCTTGCTCAAACAAATCAAGAAGAGTGTGAAGCTGCTACAGACGCATCCTTTCATGGGGAGAAGAACGGAGTTTGAAGGTATTCGTGAGTTGGTGGTTCACCCCAACTACATCGTGTCTTACCGTGTGAATTCAGATTCTGTCCAAATTTTGCAGGTCTGGCACGTGGCACAGAATCGTTATCACTGAGCTGTCAAATGCGGCAAAACACTGACTTTCTGATACCCAACTGGCCTGCACCTGCTGGTGTGCAAGCAGTGTTCACCATGCGCCAAGGCGGTTTTTCAACTGCACCGTGGGACAGCCTGAATCTGGGCGATCACGTGGGCGATACGCCTGTGCTTGTAGCGGATAACCGCGCGGCGCTGCAACAAGCCATTGCCAGTCACCCGGTATTTTTAAAGCAGGTTCATGGGATTGGCGTTGAATACCTCAGCAGGTTAACCAGAGACGGCACAGTTGCTGATGCCAGCGTGACCACCGAGCGCGGCGTGGCTTGCACCATCATGGTGGCAGACTGTTTGCCGGTGCTGTTGACCAATATCGATGGCACTGCGGTAGCCGCGGCGCATGCAGGCTGGCGCGGTTTGGCTGGAGGCAGTGGAAAGGGCATTCTGGAAGCCGTTTTCAGTGCATTTGAGGTGTCAAATAGGCCTAGAGGCCAATCAAGACGCGCGCAAGCAGCTCCTGAAATCATAGCGTGGCTGGGGCCTTGCATTGGCCCTGAGGCGTTTGTGGTGGGTGCTGAAGTGAAAGCCGCGTTTGAATCATGTCAGCCAAGTGCGACTCGATTTTTCAAACCAGCGAGTCAGGGCAAGTATCTGGCTGACCTGGCAGGGCTGGCGAGGGCGCGTTTGCAGGCGTTGGGCATCGCGCAGATTTACGGCAATGACAGCACAGCAGCGTGGTGTACGGTGGGCAACCCGTCAAGGTTCTTTTCGCACCGGCGGGATGCTGGCGACGTTAGCCATGGCGGCAACGGATTCAACACCACTGGCCGTATGGCTGCCTGCATCTGGCTGGCAGAAGAATGACGAATCTTCTCTTGCACAAACATCGTTAAATTAAACCGAGATTGTTCATGAGGACGCGAGGGGATGGCGAGGCGAGTTGCGAGGCAGTTTGGTCACTGGTGAGAAGGCAATAGTCCTACTATTGCCGCCGAAGCAGGGGGCGAAATGACCGCAAATCGGCCGCCAGCACCCGCGTAGGCCCGAAGGGCCGCCTAATGGACAATCTCGGTTAAAGCCTATGCAAGTCGAATTCGAGCTCTATTCAGCCCTTCTGGACGCAGGTGTATCCAGAGACAAAGTTGAGCGTGTGACCGATGCGTTATCGAAATCTATCGATCAACGCTACACAGCACACGCCGTAGTGGTTTCAACCAAGGCTGATATTGAGGTATTGCGTGCCGATGTCTTCAAGGCGCTGACCGACCAAACCTGGAAGATGGCTGGCATTGTTCTGGCGGGTATGGGTTTTGTTATAGCCGCTTTAAAGCTCATTTGAACAGCGATCCAGCGAGCCGGCAGGCTGATTTTTACGCCTTTTCCTCGTCATTCACTTTGCTGGCCTTGTGATGGGCCAACTCAGCAGCCTCCCGCTTTTTAATGGCCTGTTTGCGGGCCGGGGTGCCCATCAGGTACGCCACCAGCCCTGCAGGCCCCACACCGTAAAGAAAAAACGTCACGATGGCCCCCAGCAACGTGCCATTGGTGTTGGTAGCCTCTGCCACGCTCATCATGAGAACAACATACATCCAGGCAATGATGACCAAGTACATAAAACATCGAAGTTAGTGCAGTTACTTAGTAGGTGCGCTCTAAATAGCTGCGAAAATAGAAAAAACAAACAGTTTGTTCGGCGCAAGCCAAACTGCCTACACACCGGGAGACAACATGAATTTTGACGCAAATTGGCAAAAAGGCGCTGCTCAAATGCAAGAAACCTTTAAAGCCCTGGCCCAGCCATCAGCGGGCAATGCGCAGCCAGCCATCCAGTTTGATGCGGCCAAGTTGCAACTTGTCCAGCAGGCTTACATTGACGGTGCAACTGCGCTGTGGAACCAGTCATTGCAAGCAGGCAGTGCCATTCCCCCAGCGCCGGACCGCCGATTTTCAGCCCCTGCCTGGAATGACAATCCGGTCTCCAAATTTTCAGCCGCCGCTTATTTGCTTAACGCCAAGGCCTTGACGAGTATGGCTGAGGCTGTGGTGGGTGACGACAAAACCAAAGCCCGTGTGCGCTTTGCTGTTGAACAGTCTTTGGCCGCTACTGCCCCCAGCAACTTTATGTCACTCAATGCTGACGCGATAAAAAAAGCCATCGACAGCAACGGCCAGAGCATTGGCATGGGCCTGAAAAACCTGCTGCATGACATGCAGCAAGGCCATGTGTCGATGACTGACGAAAGCCAGTTTGAAGTTGGTAAAAACGTCGCCACGACTGAAGGCGCAGTGGTGTTTGAAAATGAGTTTTTCCAGCTGCTTGAATACAAGAGTCTGACCAAAACTGTGCACGAAAAGCCGTTTCTGCTGGTGCCGCCTTGCATCAACAAGTTTTACATCCTTGACCTGCAGCCTGAAAACTCGTTGATACGTTACGCCGCAGCGCAAGGTCACCGCACTTTTGTTGTCAGCTGGCGCAACCCTGACGAGTCGATGCAAGATAAAACCTGGGACGACTATATTGAGCACGCCGCTATCAAGGCGATAGCAGTGGTACAAGATATTACGGCCGCCAAGACTATCAATACGCTGGGCTTTTGTGTAGGCGGCACTATTCTTGCAACAGCGCTCAGTGTGCTGGCCGCGCGCGGTGAAAAACCAGCCGCTTCTCTGACGCTCCTCACATCACTACTTGACTTCAGTGACACCGGTATTCTGGACATATTTATCGACGAGCAATCGGTGGCGTACCGCGAGCAGGAAATGGGGCAGGGTGGTTTGCTCAAGGGCCAAGAGCTGGCCTCAACTTTCAGTTTTCTGCGGCCCAACGATCTGGTCTGGAACTATGTGGTTGGCAACTACCTGAAGGGCGAGACGCCGCCGCCGTTTGACTTGCTGTACTGGAACAGTGACTCGACCAATTTGCCTGGACCGTTTTACGCCTGGTATTTGCGCAACACGTATTTTGAAAACAACATGGTCAAGCCCGGAAAACTGACGGTGTGCGGCCAGCAAATTGATTTGCGCCAGCTCGACATGCCCACCTACTTGTATGGCTCACGTGAAGACCACATCGTGCCGATTGGTGGCGCATATGCATCAACCCAGCATCTGCCCGGCAAAAAGCGGTTTGTGATGGGGGCATCTGGTCATATTGCAGGCGTGATTAATCCGCCGTCCAAAAACAAGCGCAGCTACTGGACCAACGACAAGCTGCCTGCGAACAAGTTCCCGGTGGCGCAAGCTGACTGGCAGCAAAGCGCCACAGAGCACCCCGGCAGCTGGTGGACAGATTGGTCAAATTGGCTCAAAGTTCATGCCGGCAAGCAGGTTGCCGCCCCCAAAACCTACGGCAGCCGCAACCACAAAGCGATTGAGGCCGCACCGGGCCGCTACGATAAAGCAAAAGCTTGACCCTCTCAGTTCATTTCACATCATTTCAACCAAAGGAAAGACATCATGGAAGACATCGTTATCGTTTCAGCCGCCCGCACCGCCGTCGGCAAATTTGGCGGCGCACTGGCCAAAACGCCTGCTACTGAATTAGGCGCAGCCGTTGTCAAGGCTGTTTTGGAGCGCTCCACACTCAGCGCCGACCAGATTGCTGAATTAGTCGGCGAAGTCATCATGGGCCAGGTGCTGACAGCGGGCGTCGGTCAAAACCCAGCGCGCCAGACGGTGCTTAAAGCTGGCTTGCCACAAGGTGTGCCGGGCCTGACGATCAACGCCGTTTGCGGCTCTGGCCTGAAGGCCGTCATGCTGGCTGCGCAGGCTGTGGCAACTGGCGACAGCGAAATCATCATCGCTGGTGGGCAGGAGTCGATGAGCCTGTCTCCACACGTGCTGAACGGCTCGCGCGACGGTCAGCGCATGGGCGACTGGAAGATGGTCGATTCGATGATTGTTGACGGCCTGTGGGATGTCTACAACCAGTACCACATGGGCATCACGGCAGAGAACGTGGCGAAAAAATACGGTATCACCCGTGACATGCAGGATGCCCTGGCATTTGCCAGCCAAACCAAGGCCGCAGCCGCGCAGGACGCTGGCCGGTTTATAGACGAAATCGTGCCGTTCTCAATCACGCAAAAAAAGGGTGACCCGATCATTTTTTCCGCTGACGAGTTCATCAACCGCAAAACCAATGCGGAGGTTTTGGCTGGCCTGCGCCCCGCGTTTGACAAAGCCGGCGGCGTGACCGCAGGCAACGCATCCGGCCTGAACGACGGCGCTGCTGCCGTGATGGTGATGACGGCCAAAAAAGCCGCCGCATTGGGCTTGACCCCGCTGGCACGTATTGCCAGCTACGCCACGACAGGCCTGGACCCCGCCACCATGGGCATGGGCCCAGTGCCTGCATCAACCAAAGCCCTGGCGCGCGCTGGCTGGAAGCCGCTTGACCTGGACGTGCTCGAAATCAACGAAGCCTTTGCCGCACAAGCCTGCGCTGTCAACAACGAGATGGGCTGGGACACCAGCAAGGTCAACGTCAATGGCGGTGCAATTGCCATCGGCCACCCGATTGGCGCATCTGGCTGCCGCATTTTGGTCACACTGTTGCACGAAATGGTGCGCAGCGGCGGCAAAAAAGGCATTGCCAGCTTGTGCATTGGCGGCGGCATGGGGGTTGCCCTATGCGTAGAACGCTGATTCTGCTGTAAATTAGAAGAATTCTGTTTTCAGCCCAATAAATATGGGTGCAAGCAGCTACTAAATAGATAGCAATTAAATAGTATTTATCCGTAACATTTATCTTAATTTCAAGGAGACAGACATGAGTAAAAAAGTAGCGTACGTCACGGGCGGCATGGGCGGTATCGGTACTGCCATCTGCCAGCGCCTGGCCAAAGACGGTTTCACCGTCGTCGCTGGCTGCGGCCCCACACGCGACCACGCCAAATGGATTGATGAACAGAAAACGTTGGGTCACACCTTCTACGCGTCGGTCGGCAACGTGGGCGACTGGGATTCCACGGTCGAAGCTTTCGCCAAAGTCAAGGCTGAGCACGGCCCGGTCAGCGTGTTGGTCAACAACGCCGGCATCACACGCGACGGTCAGTTCAGAAAAATGAGCAAGGCCGACTGGGACGCCGTGATTTCGACCAACCTGAACAGCATGTTTAACGTGACCAAACAAGTGATTGAAGACATGATTACTGCCAACTTTGGCCGCATCATCAATATCAGTTCAGTCAACGGCCAAAAGGGCCAGTTTGGCCAAGTCAATTACTCTACAGCCAAAGCTGGTTTACACGGCTTCACGATGGCGCTGGCGCAAGAGGTTGCCGCCAAAGGCGTTACCGTCAACACCGTTAGCCCCGGCTATATCGGCACCGACATGGTCAAAGCCATTCGCCCTGACGTGCTGGAAAAAATCGTTGCCGGCGTGCCAGCCAAGCGCTTGGGACAGCCAGAAGAAATCGCCTCTATCATCGCGTGGATAGCCTCCGATGAAGGCGGTTACGCCACGGGTGCGGACTTCTCCCTCAATGGCGGCTTGCATATGGGCTAAGACTGCCACGGCAGGACACCGCTTTATAAAACCCGCCTCGTGCGGGTTTTTTTACGGCGAATGGATTTTCGGTATCTGTCGCCCATGGATGTTAGGAGCGCTCGGTAGTACTCTGCTGCCGCTGCAATCTCCTCATACCCGTACTTCTTTGAAATGGTTTATTAACTTACATGCCAGGCTTTCTGGTTAGCTAGCCGAGCTCCAATCAACCGAAGATCGCTCCTCATAAAAGGCAATTGCATTTATTTCGGGCTTGGAGCAAAAGCTTGAGTTAGCAAAGCAGGCGTAAACGGTGATTGTGAACACGCGACAACATGTAATCCGAGCGTTAATTGAAGACTTGGCCGCAGTCGACATAGTGCTGCGCCAGCATGAAATTTAGATTAACCCGGATCTTATTCCAGCAATAAGCAGTCACGAAAACAAGGCACTCACAGGCAAGCCTTTGCCAAAATATCTCGACCAGCTTGAGTTGGCGGTTTTCTCGGCGCAAGGCCATCAACTCTGCGCGCTCGTTGGCATGCATGCTTGAGGCGACACTGGCAGTTGATTCCACCGATGCGGCGGCTTGCCGAACCCAGCTCAGGATGCTGGTTTCATGGCAGCCAAATTTTTTGGCCAGCTAACAGGGCATTCTGCCTGCGCCAGCCACTTCGACCATCTGCTGGCGAGACTGCGGTGGATATGGCGGTTTGGGATTGCGGTTGTGACTCATCTGGACGCCTTCTTGACTTAACGATAAGGTGTCCGTCAAATCGGGTCAACTCAGCAATAGTAAAGATTCAGAAGACGGCCAAGCCAAGGTAAAGCGGCCTGGAAAAAATAGGGGGGGACTGTTGGCGTGGTTGGCGTGCGTTGCTGAAGTGTCAAAGTCCTTCATAATTCCGGCATGACATTATCGTTGCAGAGCAAGTGGACTCCTGGGATTGTG
>JAYURC010000040.1:0-10375 GCA_043756405.1 Polaromonas sp. | reverse complement strand
AATTTTCACACTGAAAACCTGGTGCAGTTTGCCAAAGATGTTGATACAGCCACTGCAGGCAAATTAAAGATCACCGTTCACCCAAATGCATCACTTTTTAAAGCCAATGAAATCAAGCGCGCCGTACAAAGCGGACAAGCCCCGCTGGGCGAGGTGTTGCTGGCCAATTTTGCGAATGAAAACCCGGTGTATGCACTGGACGGCGTGCCATTTTTGGCCACTGGTTACGCTGATGCACGCAAACTGTACGAGGCCCAAAAGGCCCCAATGGATAAACTGCTTGCGTCGCAGGGCATGAAAATGCTGTTCAGCGTGCCTTGGCCACCGCAAGGCATTTACAGCAAAAAACCAATCGCGTCGGTGTCCGATCTGCGCGGCATTAAATGGCGTGCCTACAGCCCGGCAACGGCCAAAATTGCAGAGCTGATTGGCGCCCAACCCGTGACAATTCAAGCCGCCGAATTGAGCCAGGCGCTGGCGACCGGTGTGGTTGAAAGTTATATGAGCTCCGGCTCAACAGGTTACGACAGCAAGACTTACGAGCACATCAAAAACTGGTACGACACGCAGGCCTGGTTGCCAAAAAATGCCGTCATGCTCAATTTGAAAGCCTTCAATGCGCTGGACGCAGCCACGCAAGCGGCCGTGACCAAAGCAGCGCAAGATGCAGAAGTGCGTGGCTGGAAGGTCAGCGAGGTAAAAAACGATGAGTACAAAAAATTGCTGACTGGAAAAGGCATGACCATTCACAAACCGCCGGTCAAACTCATGACCGACATGCAGCAAGTGGGCACCATCATGCTGGCAGACTGGCAAAAAGCCGCAGGTAGCGACGGCACAAACATCATTGCCGATTACACCAAGCGTCGCACTGCCAGGTAACGGCTGTATGGCTTATGGTCTGCACATCCCGCAGCTGCATCATATTTTCAGGCCAAGCACTTTTTGATCACACAACGCTGCGTGGTACGCCAACAACTGAAGGGTGGCCAATACCGCCCTATGGCCGCGGGAACTGCGTATCCAGCATCACCACACCTGAAAATCCGTCAGGAAAGGTTACCCTGACGAATTCAGTGGGGACGAGAACTAAAGTTATGGGTCGATCGTCCAGTCAAAACCAGTCTTAGGATCATTACCATGCTGCCCATCCTTGCCATCTGTATCGGTGCCTCTGCTGGCGCGCTGGCTCGATGGGGTTTGAGCCTTTGGCTCACGCCGGGAGGGCTGATTCCATGGGGCACGCTGCTGGCGAATTTAATCGGCGGATACCTGATTGGCGCGTGTATTGCGGTATTTCAAGCCATGCCGCAACTTGACCCGGTTTGGCGTCTGTTGCTGATCACCGGCTTTTTAGGCGGCCTCACCACGTTTTCAACCTTTTCAGCCGAAGTGGTGGGTTTCTTGATGGCCGAGCGCTATGTTCTGGCCTTTGTGACGGCTACGGCGCATGTGGCAGGCTCATTGCTGCTGACCATTGCAGGCATCAAGAGCGCTACATATTTGATAGCTTCTTACGGTCGAATTTAAAGCGCAAAGCGGCTAAATCGCTCTCATTTAATGTTTTTAAATAGCGCAACACATCGCTTTTTCGCCTAGCGTGCCACACCACACACCAAGCTGCTGACATCGTTTTCTGGCACGGCACGTTCATTCTTGGCCTGAGCGACTTCCATATCGCGCGGCAGCACTATGCCGTTTTTAACCGCCAGCACTTCGGCCATCACGCTCACAGCAATTTCTGGCGGGGTTTTGCTGCCGATGTAAATACCGATCGGGCCGCGCAGTTTGGCCAGGGCTTGCTCGCTGACGCTGAAATACTCTGCCATGCGCTGATGGCGTGCCTCGTTGTTGCGGCGTGAGCCGATGGCACCGACATAAAAAGCATCGGTGCTTAATGCTTCAAGTAGTGCCAGATCGTCCAGTTTTGGATCATGCGTCAATGCAATCACGCAACTGCGGCGGTCGGGTTTAAAGGCGATCACCACATCGTCTGGCATGTCGCTTTCAACTTTAACGCCTGCTACTTGCCATGCGCTGCGGTACTCTTCGCGCGGGTCACAGACGGTCACAGCAAAACCGCTGAATTTGGCCATGGTGGCCAGGTATTCGGTCAGTTGGCCCGCACCGATGAGCAGCATGCGGTATTCGGGGCCAAAGGTGTTGGCAAGTTCGGTTTGGCTCAACACAAGTTCTGCGGCTGCGCTACTTGCGCTTAACGTCGCGGCACCGTCTGTTAAGCGCACACTGCGCTGAATCAGCTTGCCAGATTCAAGTGCTGCCAACAGGTCAGTCAACGCTGAAGCATCAGGGTCATATTCAAGAAGCAGTTCCAGCGTGCCGCCACAAGGCAGGCCAAATCGGTGTGCCTCGTCAGCGGTAACCCCATATTTGATGAAGGTCGGCGGGCCAGAGGGGATGACTTTATTGGATTCAAGGCCTGAATAAGCTTGGGTGAACTGGTAAATCAGATCGTCTTCAATGCAACCACCCGACACCGAGCCGACCACTGCGCCGGTCTCACACAGCGCCATGATCGAGCCCACCGGGCGCGGGGACGAGCCCCAGGTGCGCACCACAGTAGCCAGCAGCGCGCGCTTGCCAGTTGCACGCCAGTCCCGCAAAGTCCGCAGCACCATGACATCAATATTTTCCATCGCTGTTATTTAACGTACAGCCACAGCGCGAAAGCCAGGCCAAATGCAAGCGCTGCGCCGATGGCCCATTTTCCAGCGGACGCATCAGCCACGTCGCTGATGGCACCCGGCTGGGTATCAACCTCGCCCATGACTATTTTTGCGGCATAGGCGTCAGGGTGTGTGCGCTGCATTTCCAGGTCAAAGCGTTTGAAAAAATCTTCTGCCATTGACTTGGCTGCGCCGTCTAGGAGCCGCTGGCCAAGTTGCGCAATTTTGCCGCCGACCGACGCATGCACGATATAAGCCAACTCGCAACCGTCCGCATGAGGTGTCAGGGTCACTGCAGAGTCGCCCTTGCCAAAACCGGCCGGGCCGCCCTGCCCTTCAAAGTTGATTTTGTAACGGGTGGGCGGGTTGATGTCGCTCAGCGTGATCTTGCCGCTGAATTTGGCCGACACCGGGCCGATTTTCAGACTCATGCCGATGCTGTACTGGTTGTCACCCGACGGCTCTACCTTATCGCAGCCCGGTATGCAGGCTTTGAGCACGGCCGGGTCGTTCAGTGCGTCCCAAGCCTGTTGCTGGGTAATGGCAAGTTGCCGTGAGCCTTGCATGTCCATGTAATGTTTCCTTTACTTTTTCGCTTATTTTTTCATGAGGGCAGCCAAACTGCTGGCCAGCTCTTCAAGTTTGCTTAAATTGTGGACTGCCAACATGCCGTGTGCATGTTGATGCAATACCTGTGCGCCTTGCGCCAGCGGCAAATAACCGTCAAACCGCAGCAGTGGGTTGAGCCACAGCACACGGCGGCTATGCCTGCGCAACCAGGCCAATTCTTGCGCCAGTTCCGCAGGCTCGCCTGTGTCCAGCCCGTCGGTAATCATGAGCACAATGGTACGCCTGCCGACCAATCGGCAGGCGTGCTGTGTGCGCAAGCTGCCAAGGGATGCACCCAATTGCGTGCCGCCTGCAAAGTCTTCAATCACCAAGCTGGCGTGGGCCAGCATGTCGTCGGTATCGGCCTGCTTGAAGGCCCGGGTTAAATTTGTCAGTCCCATGCCAAATGCAAACACATCACGCTGCGGGTGGCGACGTGTTGCGGCGTGCAAAAAGGCCAGCAGCAAACGGGCGTAGCGTTCCATCGAGCCTGATACATCGACCAATATCAGCAGTGGCAAAGCTTGTTGACGGTGTTCAAGACGCGGCAAGTGCAGGAGCTCACCGCCAATGCACGCTGCTTGCCCCATCACACCCCCACCACACGCCCGAGCCCCGCCTGCGTCAAATTGCATTGGCGCGGCAAGCGGTTTTGCACGATGGCAAGAGCAGGTCGAGCACGGGGACACAAGCCTGGATTGAACACTCTTGGCAGCGCTGTCTGGCCAACGGCAAAAGACCCAGTGATGCCATCACTTTTGACAGGGTTGCGCCCAGCGCCATGCGGCGGCTGGTGGACAGTAATCAGGCACTGTTGCACACGGCCCGCCCGGTGCTGCAGACCTTGACCCGCGCTATTGCCAGCACGCGTTACTTTGCCATTTTGACCAACGCAGAAGGCGTGGTGATTGATGCGCAGGGCGCGATAGACCGCAGTGACCCAAGAGCGGATCTGATCACGCGAGTGGGCACCGACCTGTCAGAACGTGCGTTGGCCACCACCTCCATCAGTGCAGCGCTGTCCGAGCTACAACCGATATGGATACACCGGGGAGAGCATTTTTATGATGCAAATTCTGTCTACAGCTGCGCTGGAGCGCCTCTGCTTGGACCCGATGGCACGTGCATCGGCATGCTGGATTTGACCGGGATTGAAACTGCCGAACGACCGGAGCTGAAACACCTAGTGGCCCCATCCGCGAGCAGCATTGAAAACGCCCTGACGATAGGCCAATTGACAAATCAGCGCGACCTGTTGATCCGCCTGAACTGGTCAGGACGCACGCTGGGCGTTGAGTCCGATGGGCTGGTCTGCCTGAATGCTGATGGCTATGTGACGGCAGCTAATCAAATGGCACGGCTCATGGTTCCGCAGCTTTTGCAGCAAGCCAGTTTGCACGCCAGCGATTTGTTTGCCATGCCGCCGGGCATGCTGTTTGATGCAGCGCGCCACCGCAGCAGCCAAGCCGCGCTGGAAGTGCCGTTGTGGACAGGCTTGCGGCTGCACGCCTTGGCCGTGGGGGCAAGCCTAACAGACCGCGCTGTTACCGGCCAACTAGCCGCCCCAATCACCCTGCCACCGCCCTTAAGAGACATTGAAACTGCACTCATCCGAAAAGCTGTTGACGAGGCGCGGGGCAACGTGCAAAAAGCTGCCAAAACCCTGGGCATCAGCCGCGCGACGGTCTACCGGCGGCTAGGTTCAGCCTTGAAGCGGCATTGACCTTTGAGGGCTAGGGGGCGACAGCACTCACGGGCAAATTCAACTCAAGCTTGATTTGAACGCCTTTGGCGTCTTTGAACATCAGCGTAACGGGTACCTTGGTATCTTTCAGCAAGGGCTGCTTTAAGTCCATCAGCATCACATGGTAGCCACCCGGCTTAAGTTCCACCGCCTTGCCAGCGGGTAAATCCAAAGCGGGGATGGCACGCATTTTCATGACGTCATTGTCCATTTTCATTTCATGAACTTCAGCCACACCCGCAGCGGGCGATGACACTCCCACCAATTGCGTGCCTTGTTTGGCGGTGATCTTCATGAACGCGCCAGTACCCATTTGGCCCGGTACAGTACTGCGAACCCAGGCGTCTTTCACATCGACGTTCACACTTGGAGTTTGCGCAAAAGCCAAGCCGCCAAGGACGGCAGCCAGCGCGGGCAGCAATATTGATTTGAAACGTGTCATGTTGTGCTTTCGGAGTTGATAGAAACTTTAGTGCTTGTATTCAGCCGGCAGCGCGGTTTCTGACGCAGAGGGCGCGGCGACTTCGAGAAGTGCAGCAGGCAGCTTCATGCCTTTGGTTGATACACCCGCGGCGGGAACTTCCGCCCAGTTGTTTGAGCTGATTTCACAGGTTTGTAATATCTTGAACCACAGCGGCCCGGCAGATTCAGGCAGCTTGCCCCGCAAAACGAATTCGTCAAAATGCGCATTTTGCAAAGCAGCTTCTTTGTTCAAAGCCGTCCACGTGACGAGTTGGTTCGGGTGGATGGTCAGCGCCCAGCCGGCCTTGGCGTAAGGCTTGGTCGCTTGAAACCCTGGCGGTATCTGCACCGCAATAGCCGTTGTAGGCGAGCCATTGCAGCCGTGACCCACCTGAAACACCGCCTTGTAGATACTGCCAGCGACGGCAGCCTTATTTTCCAGAACGATGTGAGAAAAAGAGGCTACAGGCCAATAAAAAATGGCGTATACAGCTACTAATTTTATAGCACTTAAGAATTTCATCAGATGCATCTTTCGTTGTTTATAAAGCAAATTTGAGTTCGGTGATGAAGGTACGCTGCGGATACGGGTGAAAGTTCCAGTACTGGTAGTTGTTCAGGTTGTCGACGCCCACAGCCATGCTGACCTGTTTGTTGAGCTGATAACGCGCCCGCACATCGGCCGTAAAGTACCTGCTAACGCCTTGGTAGGCTAAGCCGTTCACGTCAGAATTGTTCAAGCTGCCAAACTGCGCACCGCTAAAACGTACCCCCAGGCTGGCAGTCCACTGTGGGTCAAACCGATAGCTGACCAAGCCGGTCGCGCGCCATGCTGGCACGCGAGGCTGGTATTTTCCCAAGGTATCACCAGGTAGAGCTACAAAGCCCGCGTTTTCCTTGATTCGTGAATCTGCGTAGGTCACACTGCCACTCAAGTCGAGTCCTTTTGCCAAAACGTCACTGCCGTTATAGGCCATTTCAAGCCCGTTGGTTTGAATGCGATCCACGTTTTGCACCCGCCTGATGTTGGCGTTGGCCACCGCGTCAAACGTGGTTTGTGAATACAGCGAATCCTGCGTGTTTTCAGTAAAAAATGTCAGTCGCAGCAAGCCGTTGCCCAAGTCCTTTTCAGCCGACAGCTCTGTCGTCCACGACTTTTCAGGCCTCAGGTTCGGGGCATTGATGAATCGCGAATTGACGGTGGCCGTTGCGCCGTACAGTTCGCTGACAGTAGGAAAGCGCACTGCACGGCCATAAGAGGCTTTTAGCACCGTATCACTTGACCATTGGTAGGAAAGCGCTGCTTTGGGTGACATGGCATTCAAGCTGCGCGATGCATAAGCGGTATTGGCCGGATTGCCGGCACCAAAGTTGGTAAAGCCGCTGTTGGCCGTCCAGTTCTCCAGCCGCACCCCCAACACCGTCTTCCACTTGGGCGCGAAAGTCCAGGCATCTTGTGCATAAAGGCTGCGCAGTTGCGTGGTACCGCCCACATCGTTTGCCACCGCCCCCGGCGCACCCGTCAAGTAATTGCCAGTAATGTTAGATCGCAAAATACGCAGCTTGTAGCTGTCATGCTGGTAGCCAAAATCAACAATGTGCGGGCCCTTGATACCGTCCGGTCGCCAAATGCCTTTAAGCGCCAGGTTGTTCCATCCAGTTCCGTTTTGGTCTGTCAAGGTGCCAGCGCCACCGGCCAGTGACACGGGTTGTGCTGTGGTGGCAGCACGGTTTTGATCCTTGTTGTAGTTGTACATGCTGGCGACAACTTCCCAGTCAAACAGGCCTTGCGTGTTTGACTTGACCGACAGCCCATGCATGACGTGCTCAAGTACCTCATTGCTCACACCAAAGTCACTAGCTGCCAGCGCGTATCCCCGGCCTTTGATGTTGACGTTGCCGCTGTACACCAGATTGCCTGCGGCATTGCGCAGGTAACTTTGCGAGCGGTTTTCACTTGTGTTTTGCCAATAACCCAACGTGTAGCTGGCCCGTAATGTCGGTGAAAAGTCATACGCCAGCTTGACCTTGGCATGGTCTTGCGTGGTTTTGTATTGGGTTGAACCGCCCAGTAAAAGCCAGGGCGTATTGGTGTTGTTCAGCCCCTCTACAGCACCCGTTACACGTTGCGCATTTGCAGCAGGTGCGGCGCCCTGACTGACCAGGCGCGTGGCAAACACCAGCGGCTGGCTGGTGCTGGTGGTGCGGTTGATATTGACAAACCATGACCAGTCACCGTTTTTATTGCCCAGAGACGCGCTGGCTTGTGTGCCACTGTAATTGCTGTCGGTGCCATACAGCTTGAAGTTTTGCGTGTAGCCGCTGAGCTTGGCATGCGCTTCAAACTGCTTGGGCATGCGGGTGAGGTAGTCCACCACTGCACCGACTGAATTTCCTGCATAGGCTGCTGAAAATGGGCCGTACAGAACGTCAACCCGCTCGATCTCTTCAGGCGTGACCAAGCCCCAACGCGGCGCATAGGACGCGCCATTGCCTAGGTAGTTAGACAACAAAATGCCATCTGCGTACACCATCGAGCGGGCAGAGTTGCCTGTGCCCGATGCGCGGCTAGACAACACCGCGTGGTTGTAGTCGCCGATGTAGCGCTTCCTCACCAGCAGGCTGGGGAAATACTTCAACGCGTCCTCGCTGTCGGTTGCGTTGATGGTTTGCTCAATCTGCTCTTTGGTCACGCCCTCGATCGTGGTGGGGATTTGGGTTGGTAACGATGTAGGCTGGCCACTGTTGATGGTGACCACACTAAGTGTTTTGGCCGGCACGTCAACTGAAGAGGAAGCTGGCGATTGCGCCAGAGTACTCAGGCTGGTGAGCACGGCCGCAGCCGCTACGCTCAAGGGAAAGACAGAAGCGTTTTTGGTTCTCATAAAGTTTGCAATCTGAAAATGAAATGAAGCACGCTCTGGCTAACAAGCCAGAACGCACAATACTCAAGCCCAACAATTTGGGAGACCTGAGAGGTTTCAGTTCAAAGTGCAGGGGGGCCGCGACTGGGCGGCAGGCCGGAAACAGCGGCGGCTAATTCAAACGGTAAATCAATGCCAGCGACCTGTTGGTCGGGCTGTCTGGGAATGACTTGCGCACTAAAAGGCGGTAAAACCAAAGCAAATGAACCGCACATGTCGCAATGCAAACCAGTTGGATTGACATCACCGCTGCCATCAACGGCTGTGTTCACCAAGCAAACCCCACCCAGTTTGCCGGTTCGCACCTCTTCGGCCAACATGGCCGCGGGTGCAACCAGCGCCGCCAACACCGCAACAAAGCTTAAAAAAGCGGCAAGTCGCTTCCACAGTGGCAAGATTGATGAGGATGACGGCAGATGAAACACTCGTAAATTATAGAAAGTTGCAAGAGCCTACTTAACCGCGTTCGGGAAAAACAGCTGCTCGCCACCAATTTTGTAACCCGTAATCTTGCCCTGCCCCGCTGGCGAAGTGACCCAATCGACAAACTTTTGCGCCTCGGCTAGTTTGGTCTGCAGGTGCCTGGTCGGGGTGACGGCTATCACGCTGTACTGGTTGAACAAGCGCGTATCACCTTCAACCAGTATGGTCAGGTCTGCGCGGTTTTTAAAGGCCAGCCAGGTACCCCTGTCGGTCAAAACGTAACCACCGCTGCTGGCGGCCATGTTCAGCGCCGGACCCATACCCCAGCCGCAGGCTTTGTAGCTGGTGAAATTGGGCACCGAAGGCTTGCCTGCTGGCGTATCAATGCCAGCGGTTTGCCAGGCGCGCAACTCGGCGGCATGGGTGCCGCTTTTGTCACCCCGCGAGATGAAATTGGCGTTGCTTGTGCTGAGCTTTTTAACGCTTCGGCAATGTCTTTTCCATTGGCTTTGGCGGGGTCTGCCGTAGGGCCAATCAACACAAAGTCGTTGTACATCACGGGGCAGCGTTTGATGGCAATACCCTCCAATAGGGCATTTTCTTCTGCCGCCTGGTCATGCACAAACAGCATATCCGTATCGCCCCATGTCAATGGCCTGCCCGGAGCCCGCCGCAACCACTTTTACATCAATGCTGGTGGTCTTTTTAAAAGCTGGAAACACGGCAGTAAACAGCCCTGACTGCTCGGTTGAAGTGGTGGAAGCCATCACGATAACATTTTCTGCGCTATAGAAATAGGAGCTGCTTACGCAATTAAAACAAGGGCTACAATCTTAAAACAGTGCATAAAACAATGTTTTTTGTCACCCCAGCTCCCCTTTAAGAATTTGCAGCGGTAAGAGGCAACTGACCGTTAAAAAAATCATGCGTCGGTATATGTCGGCCGTTATCTGGCCCGTTGTTGGTTTGAGCAGCCCATACAGCACGCGAAGCATGCTGGTTTTGCCGCTACCGTTCGAGCCAATCAATGCCAATAGCTCGCCAGAATTGATGTGTAGGTGGCAGTCGGTCAAGGCGCTAACGCCACCAAACCTGACGCCCACTGCCTGCAGGTTAAAAAGTAGCATCATGTTTTGGTCACCACGCGTTTGACCAAAGCAATGGCCGTATTCACCCGGGCAAAGCCGTCGATGTTGCCGCCCACGATCATGACGGCGCCTGCTTCAGAAATAGCGCGGCCAAAGGCGGCAATCAGCACCGTCAGCAGCGCGTAGCGCTCGTCCCAAAGCAATATGACGCTGCGCATGAAAGGCCCCGTACCCAAAGACCCAAACTGCTCACCATGGCCGCGGTCTGTTCTGCAGCTTGGGTTAGCGAAGCGTAACCCAATGAATGGGTCGTGATCTTGGGGTGATGTCAGATCACGCATTGCTAAAGCCACCTAAAAATTGTCGCTTGCAAGATAAATACAGACATGTCAGAACCCACACGCCAGACCTTATTGATCCGGCAAGAGTTATTTATGA
>JAYURC010000039.1:0-27795 GCA_043756405.1 Polaromonas sp. | reverse complement strand
CGCGCCACAAAAAGAAGCAGCAAACGACGCCTAAAACGACTGAATAAAAAATAGAGTCGAGGTTAAAGAGGCTGAAATCAACCAGGCTGGTCTGCTTGACACTTTCAAAAGAAAAATTCTTCTGCAAATGCTGAAGGTGATGCTGGATGTACTCACCAGCATTGGGTCCCGTTGTTCCTGAATTTTCAGCAGCAGACATAAATCACTCGTTTATCTCAATTTATCTCAATGTATGAACAGCAGCGGTTTGCCTTGAACCTAACAAGGCAACCAGCCAATAAATCTTCAAAGTCAGCACAAATCCAATCACCAAGGCCACCCACTGCGGCGCACCAAGCACCAGTGGCGCTGCGGCCAACAACAGAACTGATGCCGCTACCTTGATCAGCTCTAAAACAAACAACCCCAGCAACATGTCGCCAGATCGCCTCAAAACACCTGTCGACATTCGCCTGACAACCACAAAAGCAACGAGCGCCGTGGGCAGTACAGCGCACATGGCACCATAAAACCCCGATACCGCGATTGCCCAGCTACCCCACAGCAGCCATGCCATCAAGATAATAAATACCGCCGCAGCCGACTGCCAAACAAGCACCTTGATGACAAAAACCTCAAGCTTGACGCTGCCCAGCTTCTGTCTTAGCACATTCGCCTGCTGGTTTGTCAGCGGCTCAACCGATTCGGGCTCATGCGATTCTTCTGGCCAGTGGCTTTTCATCACATGTTGTCTATTGTTCAAAGCGCCTGACAAAACGCCTGACACTACCTAAATGGCGCTGCAAAGAGGAAGCTTTGTTTAGCAAAGCCTCTGATTATACGTAGAAACCCGTCCTGCCAAAACAGAAAAAAAGCCCCGACAGGTTTTGGGTGCATTGACAGGTTTGGCGATCGTCGCAAAGCACAGCCACAATTGTGTTTTTTGAAACTGGAGACTTCTACATGTACGACTACGCAAAACTGATTCACCTGATTGCTGGCATTGTCTGGATGGGCGGCATGACTTTCATGCTGTTCGCACTGCGCCCGGCAGCGCTGGACACGCTTGAAGCGCAGCCCCGAGCGTTGTTAATGGGCCAAGTCTGGAAGCGGTTTTATGCGTTGGTTTTAGTGGCCATCGTGGCTCTTTTTGCGACGGGTACTCACCTGTACACGCAGACTTTCCGTGCTGCGCGGCTGGCGACTGGCGATGGCAGTGTGCCTTTAGGCTGGAACATCATGCTGGTGCTGGGCTTGGCCATGATGCTGATTTTTGGTCATATTTATTTTGCAGGTTTTAAAAAATACAAACGTGCTTTGGCCAGTGGTGAATGGTCAATCGCCGCCAAAGCTGCGGGCTTGATTCATACCATGACGCTGATTAACTTTGCCTTGGGCTGGGTGGCTATTTTGGCGGTTCGCTTGGTGCGTTGAAGGCAGTCATGTCGCTGCGGTCTGAATGCGCCAGTGTGATGATCAGTACAACCCAACCAAGCCGCATCACACGCCCGATGGCTTTAAAACAGCGATAGCGATAGGGGAAAAGGCGTGGACTTCAACTTCACCCCCGTGCTGCTTGGGTCAGCACGAGGCTTGGGTCACCTGACCGTAGAACCAGTGGACCGGCCCCCAAAAGATATTGCCTTAGCATTGAGTGCGCGCAGCTTCGCCCCAGATACATTTACGTTGTGGCGATAGCCCAAACCCGCGTCCGGCCAGCTCGCCCCTCCCCTTGATACATCTTATGCAGCGTAAAAACCCAAAGCCCAAGCCCGATCCAACCCCGCGCCTGGCGGAGCGCTGGCGCCATGCCATACCGTCCCGCGACGCTCTCGCCGCCCACCCGTGGCTTAAACCCATCGCCCACCGTGTGCTGGACCCAAAATTGTGGCGAATGCACCCCGAGTCAGTGGCGCGCGGTGCAGCAATTGGCATGTTTTGGGCATTTGTGTTGCCTGCAGGGCAAATTTTGGTGGCCGTTGCCAACAGCGTCTGGTGGCGGGGCAACATACCCATTGCGGCTGGCATGACCCTGATCACCAACCCGTTCACCATTGGGTTTTGGTTATGGCTGGCCTACAAAGCGGGCAGCCTGGTACTGGAAGCGCCACCACCACTGTCCTTCAAGGAAATAGGCCAAAGCGGCGGCATTGCAGAATATTTGAGCGCTCTCGGCGCGCCCGCTATTTTGGGTATGGGTATGTTTGCTGTTGGCGGCTCCGTGGCGGCGTATGCTTTGGTCAAAATCGGCTGGCGACTTCAGTTTTGGCTGCGGCGCAAGAACCGTTCCGATCGACATAAAAAATCGGCAACCATCAAGCAACCTCCGGTTTAAATGCCATACCTGTTAGGCACCCTAAAAATATGATCGACACCCTGCCAAGCACTATTTGCTATCTAAATGGCGACTACACGCCGCTTAAAGACGCCAAAATCAGCGTTTTAGATCGGGGCTTTATTTTTGGCGATGGCGTTTATGAAGTGCTTCCGGTTTATTCTCGCAAGTTGTTCAGGTTTGCCCATCACATGGCCCGGCTAGACCGCAGCTTGAGCGAGCTGCGCATTGCCAACCCATTGACACCGGCCGAGTGGCTGAATATTGCTACTGAATTAGTAGCTACTCACGCTCATGAATTGCGGGCTGCAGCCTTAAATGATGCTGAAAAAGAGCCTGGAACCGAGCCGCTGCAAGCTTCCGACCAGATTATTTATATCCAGGTCAGCCGCGGCGTGGCCATGCGCGACCACATCATGCCGCCGGGCTTGAAGCCCACCGTTTTCGTGATGATCAACCCCATGAAATTACCCAGCTCCCAAGTCAGAGCGCAAGGCGTGGCATGCGTCACGGCAGACGATTTCAGGTGGGAGAAAGCCCACATCAAAGCCACAAGTTTGCTAGGTGCGGTATTTTCACGACAAATAAGCGCTGATGTCGGGGCGTTAGAAACAATTATGTTCAGGGGCGAACATTTAAGCGAAGCCGCCGCCAGCAACGTCTGGGTTGTGAAAAACGGCAAGGTGTTGGGTGTTGTCAAAGACAACCTGGTCCTTGAAGGCATTCGCTTCGGTTTGTTTGAAGAACTTTGCCGCGCCAACGGCATTGGCTTTGAGCTGCGACAGATCACTAAAGCAGAAGTTCTGGACGCTGATGAATTGCTGCTGTCATCGGCCACCAAAGAAGTGCTGCCAGTAACCCTGCTGGACGGCATGAAAGTGGGCACTGGCTTGCCCGGCCCGGTTTACGCCAAGCTGTATGCGGCTTATCAACAGGCCAAAGAGCAAGCCGCATGACGATGCCTGAAATCCCAAAAGAACAATCCCTCATCGAATACCCGTCCCAGTTTCCCATCAAGGTCATGGGGCTGAAGGTTGACGGCATGGTTACAGCCATTACCCACATCGCGCATCAGTTCGACCCTGCGTTCGATGCGTCAACCATTGAATTGCGCGAGAGCAGCGGCGGCAAATACATCGGCGTGACGGTTACCGTGACCGCCACCAGCCGGGAGCAGCTCGACGAGTTGTACCGGACGCTGAGCACGCATCCGATGGTGAAAGTGGTGCTGTAACAATGCAAGCTGTTGATTTAATTGGGAAATAACCCAAATGTCAGATTAAGCAATTTTTTCAACCGCTAACTTGACATTTTAGTTTCGCGCAGTGCTCCAAGAACGATTGCGTTGAGTCGATTTCTATATAATCATCCATCCCAAGGGTGGATAACAATTTGAAAATCGATTTTCTCAACGCTAAAGATAAGGCCCTTTTTGAGAGCTCAAAGGACGTCAAAAAGGTGCATGGCGCTGAAAACGAAAAAAAGCTCCGCATCCGATTAGATGACTTGCTTGATGCGCAATCCATGGATGACATGCGCAACCTCCCAGGCCACTGGGAAGAACTCAAAAACGAACGCGCCGGGCAGTTTTCGGCGCGGCTACAAGGCGGGCTGCGACTGATTGTGAAACCGCAAAAGCAACCGCCACCAACCAAACCTGACGGCGGCCTTGACTGGCGCGCCATTGACAGCATCCATATCATTGAAATGGTGGACTACCATGACTGAGGCAACCTTAAGCTACCGCCCACAAACCGTGTCACCCCCCGGCATCACGCTGGCAGAGCTGATAGAAGAGCGCGAAATCACCCAGGCTGAGCTGGCTCGCCGCATGGGTCGGCCCCTGAACGCCGTCAATGAAATGGTGTTGGGCAACAAAGAAATCACCGAAGACACCGCCCTTGAACTGGAGCGGGTGTTGGGCACGCCAGCCCACTTTTGGCTGGCTAGGGAAGCGCGTTACCGTGAATACCTGGCGCGCCAGCGTGATGCAGGACGGGCCGACGATCGGCTGGATTGGCTAAACAAACTCCCCCTGAAACAATTGCAGCATTCAAGCCACTTGCCCAAAGGCCACCTGACAGCTGCCTTCAAAGCCACACTGATTGAGCCAGCTCTGCGGTTTTTTGGTGTTGCATCCCCCGAGGGCTGGCACAGCCAGTACGACCGCGTGCAAGCAGCGTTTCGGCGAGCCAGCCCAGACAAACAGACAGACAACGCCGCCATTACCGCGTGGTTGCGACTTGGCGAGATTGCCGCGTCGTCCACTGACTTGCCGCCCTATGACGCCCACACATTGGAGGCGAATATTGCCGCCATGCGCAAGCTCACCACCCGCCCCGCCGCAGAAATTGGTGCTGGCTTGCAGACGCTTTGCGCGCAAGCCGGCGTTATATTGGTTTTTGCACCTTATTTTTCGGGCACACATGTCAGTGGGGTGGCGCGTTGGCTGGGCGAGCGCCCACTTATCCAGTTGTCACTCCTGGGTAAAAAGAACGATCTTTTTTGGTTTAATTTTTTTCACGAAGTCGCGCATATTTTGAAGCACCCCAAGCGCCCTGTTTTTTTAGATGACGCCAGCGCGGGCACACAAGCGCAAAGCAAAGAAGAGCAAGAAGCCAACCAGTTTGCAGCCGACACATTGATTCCGCCTGCAGACCGTCAGGGGTTGGGCCGCATTGACCTGACAACTGCAGGTATACGCGCTGCCGCAGCAGGGTTAGACATTCACCCGGGCATTGTGGTGGGTTGCTTGCTAAACATGGGGCTGGTACGTTATTCCAGCCCACTGTGCAAGCTGCGCGATAGTTACGCCTTATTGGAAAAGTAACCCACCCATGCCCACCCTGGACTGGCTCAACCGCCAAAGCGCCTTCACCACATCTGCCCGCGTGCCGTACCGGCTGCTTGAGCAGGTGTCTACGCATATTCCATCGCCTGATTTCAAACTCCCTCTACCTCTGGGAGAGGGCAGGGGTGAGGGCTCTCCCCGCCCCCCTGCCCCCACAATCATCCAAGACAACCTGCTCATTCAAGGCGACAACCTCGAAGCCCTGAAAGCCCTGCTCCCCTTCTACCGCGGCCAGGTCAAATGCATCTTCATCGACCCACCCTACAACACCAAAAGCGCGTTTGAGCATTACGACGACAACCTCGAACATGCCCAGTGGCTCAGCATGATGCTGCCGCGCCTGCAATTGCTGCGCGAACTGCTGCGGGAAGACGGCAGCATTTGGGTGACGATTGACGACAACGAAGGGCATTACCTCAAGGTGCTGATGGATGAGGTGTTTGGGCGGGGGAATTTTGTGGCGACTGTCACTTGGCAGAAAACAACGAGCGTGCACAACAACGCCGAGTATTTTTCATCGTCTAGTGACCTCATGCATGTCTTTGCAAAGAATCTAGCATCGCTCAAGCTAAAGCGCATACCTCGAAGCGAACGCAACGCATCAGATTACACAAATCCAGACAATGACGCACGGGGAGCTTGGTCATCCAGCCCCTTGCACGTCAGCCTAACGTCTGGTCAGCGTGGTGCGCAATTTGCGCGTACAGGTACATCTTCTGGATTGTTTCCGCTTGTGAATCCGCATGGCGAACACGTCTTTCCTCCGGCTGGCAGGGCATGGGGATATTCGCTTCAATCAATTTCAGCGCTCGAAGCAGATGGTCGAATTCATTGGGGAAAGGACGGTCGAAATCAGCCCCGCATGAAGCGGTTTTTAACTGAGCAGACTGATGGTGTTGTATCTACGACAGTTTGGCTTTCTGAAGACGTAGGACATAACCAAGAGGCAAAAGCGGAAATGCTTGCGTTGCGAACTAACGAAACTGTTGACTTATTTGCCACACCAAAACCAGAACGCCTAATCCAACGCATCCTCCACATAGCCACCAACGAAAACGACCTCATCCTCGACTCCTTCCTCGGCTCTGGCACCACCGCCGCCGTCGCCCACAAAATGCGCCGCCGCTGGATTGGTATTGAAATGGGCGAGCACGCCGCCACCCACTGCCTGCCGCGCCTGCAAAGAGTGATTGACGGCGAGCAAGGCGGCATCAGCAAAGCCGTGGGCTGGGCGGGCGGCGGCAACTTCAGGTTCATGCGCCTCGGTGAAGCGGTGTTTAACGAGGCAGGCCGCATCAACCCGGCCGTGCGCTTTGCCACCCTGGCCGCCTTTGTGTGGCAGCAAGAAACCGGCGCGTCGTTGGACCCGCAAGCAGCCAAACCGGGTACGCCGTACCTGGGAACATACTATGAAATCAGTAGCTGCTTGCGCACGGATTCATTGGGCCAAAGCACAATTGAACACCTAAAAACCCCCAAATTCGTCTGCTACCTGCTTTACAACGGCATATTAGGCGACAAACGCCCCGCCAGCGGCAACGTACTGACGCGAGACGTACTGACAGCCCTGCTAGCCCTGCACGCCACCACCCCAGAACCCCAAGCCCCGCTACTCGTCTACGGCGAAGCCTGCCGCCTGGGCGCAGAGCGCCTGAAACAGGCGAATGTGACGTTCAAGCACATTCCTTATGACGTGAAGGGGCGGTGATGACGACCATGGCGATGTACTTAGAACAACTTGATGCGTTCAGGCGAATGCCCGCCGAAACTGAGTGGCTTGAGTTTAAAGAGGCTAAAAATCAGTTCGACACAGATGACTTAGGGCGCTATGTCACTGCACTGTCTAACGAAGCCAATTTATGTAGACGGGAAGCCGGGTGGCTGATTTTCGGCGTCAAGGACAAGATCAATGTAGCTACTAAGACACGGCCCATTGTTGGAAGCAGTTATGCAACCAGCACAACTGCGCTGAATGAGCTGAAGCGTCAAATATTTAGCTTCACTGCCCCCGCTTTGGGTTTGTCAGACCCTATTGAGTTGGTGCATGCAGATTGCCCACCTGGCACGCGGATACTAATGTGGCGCATTCCCCCAGCGGCACTCGGTATGCCAGTGGCCTGGAAAGGTCACTTTTACGGGCGTGCTGGAGAAGCGATGGGCGCACTACCGATCAATAAATTTGATGCACTTCGCGCACAAGCTAATTTGAAAGACTGGTCTGCCGCCTTAGTACCCAATGCACGCTTGCAAGATATTGACCCAGCAGCGCTTACCTTGGCGCGCGAAAAATTTACAGCTAGCAATAACCAAACCCTGAGGGCTCAAGAGATTGAACAATGGTCAGACGCCGTTTTTTTAGACAAGGCACGACTTTCGATTGACGGCGTACTGACTCGCACTGCGCTACTCCTATTAGGACGGCCAGAATGCGTACACCTGCTATCGCCACACCCAGCAGAGATAGCATGGAGACTGCCCGCTAAACGCGTCGTCGTGCCTTACGGCCCGCCGTTTTTGTTAAATGTGAATGAAGTGCTTGGCAACATTCAGCGCTACAACGTCAAACTCTTTCCCAATGACCAACTGATTGCCACCGAGGTTGCCAACTACGATGCGCGCGTCATACTGGAGGCGCTGAACAATTGCATCGCGCACCAGGACTATGAACAAAACGCCAGAGTGCTGGTGCAGGAGTACGACGGCTACTTAGAGTTTGAAAGTGATGGTTCGTTTTTTCACGGGACGCCCGCTGACTACTACGGGAAGAAGCGCACTCCTAGTCGCTATAGAAATAAGTATCTGGCTGATGCCATGCGCGAACTCGGATTGATAGACCGTGGCGGTTTTGGTATTCACGATATGTATGACTTGCAGAAAAAACGGTTTTTACCGCTGCCGGACTACGAGTTGTCTCAACCGACGAAAGTCGTTGTCCGTATTTTTGGCCAGACCATTGATGAAAACTATGCGCGGTTGTTGATGGATCGTATCGACTTGCCGCTTGAACAAACGATATGGCTAGATAGGATACAAAAGAAATCGAAAGTTGAAGCGGCACACATAGCGGAACTGCGCAAGGCCAAGCTGATCGAGGGTCGCAAGCCCAATTTGACGGTGTCTGCAAGTATTGCAGTCGCAACCAACTCGCAAAATCAATACCTTTTGAACAAAGGCTTGGGGGATAACGCTTATAAGCGCCAAATGCTTCAGCGGCTTGAAGAATTCGGTCCAACTGCCGGCACGCAATTACGCGACTTGATTTGGGATAGCCTCCCCAAAATTCTGACCGATGAGGCTAAGGAGATCAAAGTGAAAAACTTGCGGACTGCACTGCGGATGCAGGGATTGGACGGTAAGAAAATTGAAATTGACCCTACCGGTCCTGCGCGCGGCCCAAGTGCAGTTTGGCGCATCAAACGCGACTTTTGAGTTGTTTAAATACCATCTTGGAACGCCAAGTTAAACAACTATTTAAACAACTAAAAATAAAATAGTGAATAAATTCAACAACTTAGCATTGTTTAAACGCCAAAATTTAATTTACATTCGCCCTATTCTGCAAAACAAATGACCGCCCTAACCCTCAAGTCCTACCAGCAAGCCGCGCTAGACGCGCTGCGGGCATTTGCCCGCGCGGCTCAGATGAAAGGCGCTGCGCTGGCGTTCGGCGAGGCAGTGGGGCGGCCTTACAACGCCGAGCCGTTTGGCGCTGTGCCGTGCATTTGCCTGCGCATCCCCACGGGTGGCGGCAAAACTTTGATGGCGGCGCATGCTGTGAATGTGCTGGCACAAGAATGGCGGGCGACCGATGCGCCGGTGGCGGTGTGGCTGGTGCCGAGTGACACGATTCGCAGCCAGACGCTTAAAGCGCTGCAAACGGCTGGCCATCCGTATCGCGAGGCGTTAGAAGCCAGCTACGGCAGCGGCGTGCGGGTGTGTGTGCTGGAGGATCTGGCCAACATTGCCCCGCCTGACTGGGGCCAGCGCGCGGTCGTCGTTGTGGCCACTATTCAGAGTTTTCGGGTTGACGACACCGACAAGCGCAATGTGTACAGTTTTTCTGAAAGCTTTGAGCGGCACTTTAAAGGCTGCGATGAACAGCGTTTGCGGGTGCTGCACGGCTTGCCGGATGCACTGGTCACGGCTGACGAAGCGGCGAGTGACAAGACTGGCGTGCTGGCAGGCTTCATCAATCAGCCGCGCTGGAGCCTAGCCAACTGGCTGGCGCTGCATGAGCCGCTGTTGATTGTGGACGAGGCGCACAACACCAAAACCGATAAAAGCTTTACCGCGCTGAAGCGCCTGAACCCCAGCGCGATTCTGGAGCTGACGGCCACGCCCATTCCCAGTAAAACCAATGTGCTGTACCACGTCAGCGCGCAAGAGCTGGCGGCGGAAAGCATGATCAAGCTGCCGATTGCCCTGGCCGAACACCCGCAGGGCTGGCAGCAGGCGGTGTTTGCCGCCGTGCAAAGCCAGCGTGCGCTGGAAGGCGAGGCGCTGAAAGACGAGGCGGCAGGCAACGGGTATGTGCGGCCGATTGTGCTGTTTCAGGCCCAGAACGAAAACGATGAGGTGCCGCCCGAGGCACTGCGCAAACATCTGCAAGACGAGCTGCACATACCGCCTGAGCAAATCAAAGTAGCCACCGGCGACACGCGCGAGCTGGAGGGGCTGGACTTGTCGTCTCGCGATTGTCCAGTGCGCTTTGTGATTACCGTGCAAGCCCTGCGTGAAGGCTGGGACTGCCCGTTTGCCTATGTGCTGTGTTCGCTGCAAAAACTTTCAAGCGCGACGGCGGTTGAGCAACTGCTGGGCCGCGTGCTGCGTATGCCGTATGCCAGCCCGCGCGGGCGGGAGGCGCTGAATCGGGCTTATGCCCATGTGTGTGAGGCCAGGTTTTCAACCGCCGCGCACGAGCTGGCCGACCGGCTGATCAACCACATGGGCTTTGAGGCACTGGATGTAGCGTCGATGGTGGTGCAGCAGTCCAGTTTGCCGCTTTTTGATCAGTTTCAAGCATCAAATGAGCCTCTAGCCAACATAAATACTGCGCAAACAGCTACTAATTTTATAGCGCCTAACTTGTCAGATGCGTTGCGTCAGGCCGCTGGTGTTGAAGTCACGCAGATTGCGGGGGAGCAAAACCTCATCGTCACTGGCCACATCAATCTGGAGATGGAAGCGCTGCTGGTAGCGCAGGTGCGCGGTGCGAAAAAGCAGGAGCTGGTCACGGCCAAAGTAGCGCAGCACAACGCGCTGGTCGCTGCCCAGGCCGCGCCCGCATCACGCGGTGCGCGCTTTGCGCCCGTGCCCACGCTCGGTTACCGCACTACCCCGCAAAGCCCCTTGTGGCCACTGGAGCGTGAAGCGGTGCTGGAGGCCGTGGAGCTTGATTTGCTTAAGCCTGAGGCTATTGCATTGCCCGGTTTTCAGGTGGTGGAGCAGTCCAACACGTTTGAGATTTATTTGAAAGACAGCAAAGTCAATTTGCGCGCAGCCGATGCCAGCCAGATTGCGTTCGACTACGGCTCGACCACCATCACGGCGCAAGACCTGGTGCGCTGGCTGGACCAGTCGCTGTTTCAAAAACTGCCCGACCTGACGCAAGGCCAGCGCAGCAGCTACTTTGCGGCGGTCGTCAGCCACCTGGTGCATGAGCGCGGCGTGCCGCTGGTAACGCTGGCCAAGGCGCGATTCAAATTGGCGCAAGACATTGAAGCCCGCGTCAGCGACCTGAAAGACAAGGCGGCCAATACGCAATTCAGGCAACTGGTGCTTGAAGGCGAATGGATGATTGAGCCCGACTGGACGCGCCCCCTGCTGTTTGAGGCGAATCGCTACCCCGTGCCTGCTGGCTCGCGCTACGCTGGGCGTTACCAGTTCAACAAACATTTTTACCCGGTGCTGGCGGATTTGAAAGACGACGGCGAAGAGTTTTTGTGCGCGCAACTGCTGGACAACCACCACGCTGTTAAACACTGGGTGCGCAATCTGGTCACGCAGCCCTGCGGCTTTGCACTGGCCACGTCGCGCGGGCGGTTTTTCCCCGACTTTGTGGCGGAGTTGACGGACGGACGCATTGCCGTCGTCGAGTACAAGGGCGCGCACTTGTTGAATGACCCGTATGAGATTGAAAAGCGGCAAATTGGCGAGTTATGGGCGGCCAAAAGCGGAGGCAAGTGCTTGTTTGGGCAAATTGCCAAAGAGCGGGACGGCGTGAGCATGTCTGGGCAACTGGACAGGCTGCTGGGGTGAGTATGGTCAAGCACGTAGAAAGCATAGCAAAATAGGCACCAGATAAAGGATGCGACATGCTCACTCGACTTAGAGTCAAAGGCTTCAAAAACTTGATGGATGTCGATGTCAGGTTTGACCAATTTACCTGTATTGCCGGGCCCAACGGCGCAGGCAAATCAAACCTGTTTGATGCCATCACGTTTTTGGGTGATTTGGCATCCATGCCGATCATGAAGGCTGCCAGTCGCGCGAGGGGAACGAACGGGCGCATCTCTGATTTTCAAAGTTTGTTTTTCAAAAACGCAAAAGGCGAGTTTCTGCCGATGTTGTTTGTTGCAGAAATGATTGTTCCCGGTTCTGTCACTGATGATTTTGATCGCCCCGCCACGCCTTCAGCGACATTTCTTGAATACACGCTGGAGCTAAGACTCAGCGACAAACACGCCGACCCCTCCCCGGAGGATCCGATATTCATCGAACAAGAGGGTTTACGGGCAATTCCCTCAAGCGATGCGGCAAAATACCTTGGATTTTCAAAACCAACTGCCTGGATAAAGAAGCACATTTCTGGGCCCGGTCCACGAACCACGCCGTTCATTCGAACCGTACCGTCAGACACTGAAGACGCAAGCAGTCCTCCGGCGATCAAGCTGCACGGTGATCAGAAGGGAAAAAAAACAGGCCCACCTTTCGATGTGCCAGCTCGAAAATCGCCTCAAACTGTACTTTCAGGCGTTAATTCGTCAACTCATCCCACAGCGCTAGCTGCACGTAGAGAGATGCGCTCTTGGCGACTGCTGCAGCTTGAACCATCAGCTCTCAGGCGTTTTGACAACTTTGGCGAAGATCCGCACATCACCTCAACGGGGGAACACTTGCCGGGCGCGCTAATGCGGTTAGACAACTATGCGGAAGTTTCCGAACGCCTGTCAAATTTGCTTCCAGATATCGTTGCAGTAAGTGTCGATGCTGACGAGAAGCGGCAAGTCAAAACATTGCAGCTAACCATGAAAGACAAGCAAACCTACACGGCCAGTTCTCTGTCTGATGGCACGCTGCGATTTTTAGCCTTGGCTGTACTCGCACTAGACCCGGAATTTGGTGGGTTGCTGTGTATGGAAGAGCCCGAAAACGGGATTCATCCCTCGCGTATCCCCCAAATGTTGAACTTGGTACGTAGTTTGTCGGAGGATATTGAAGAGACGAGCGCGACCGCATCGTCCATCAGGCAAATCATCATTAATACGCACTCTCCCCTGGTTGTTGCGGAGCTGACGGATTCAGAGTTACTGTTTGCTGAAACATTAAAAATAAAAACAAAAGCCTTCGTTAACTTCAAGCCGCTGCCGCAAACTTGGCGACAAGTCGCTTCAAGTACCAAAGACTCGGAACTTGTGGCTCGTGGTTCGGTTATGTCTTTTTTAAGCGGCCAAACCATGCAGGGCTACATGAATGCACATGAAAACCGAGTGGGACGGCTAGCTTTGAAGTACGGCGCAACTGCACAAAGTCAAGAAAGCTCTGATCTTTTTCAACAGCCCAAATCATGAAAAGAGTAACCGCCACTTTGGTAACTGATGGGAGCTCAGACAAGCTGCTTAAACCATTGATTGAACTGCTTTTTGCAGAACATACCGATCTGTCTTATCAAGTGAACTGCGCTGAGGGCCTTCCGCCGGTAGCAGACGGCCTAAGGTCCAGAATCGAGTCGGCTCTTGAATTGTTTCCTTGTGATTTTTTGTTTGTTCACCGCGACGACGAGGGACTCGGCATCGCTTTAAGGCAGCAAGAAATCGAAAACAGTTGGCCTGCTGGCGCAGTAACAAGCGTTCTGATTTGCGTGATCCCGATCCGCATGACTGAGGCTTGGCTCATCACAAATGCGAAACCCATCAGGTCAGCCGTCGGCAATCCGAATGGAACAGATGCCCTCAGCTTGCCTGCAGCGAAAGATATCGAAACTTCGCCAGATCCCAAAGAAATTCTTTTTAGCGCACTCAAAACCGCATCTGGTCTAAATGCACGCCGCAAAGCAGGTTTTAACCCGCATCGGTTCCGGCATCGCGTCAGCGAATTGACTGATGATCTCAAGCCGCTGCGATTACTTGAATCTTTTAAACATCTGGAAGCTCAAGTCAAAAAGCAATTGGAACTGTTGGTGTGAATACCGACCACGTTATCGATATTCGACAACTCGGCCAGGTCGAATATTTGCCCACTTTTGATGCCATGAAGGCTTTCACAGTAGCTAGAAGCACTGAAAATATCCCGCAAATAGCCTTGCAGTCCAATAAATACGTACGCAATCAGCTATGGATATGTGAGCACCCGGCAATCTATACCCAAGGCTTGGCGGGCAAGGCTGAGCACATTTTTAACCCCGGCAACATCCCCGTGGTGCAAACCGACCGGGGTGGGCAGGTGACGTTTCATGGGCCGGGACAGGTGGTGGCTTACCCGCTGATTGACCTGAAAGCGGCGGGTTATTACGTCAAAGAATACGTTTACCGGGTTGAAGAAGCGGTGATCCGCACGCTGACGCATTTTGGGGTGACGGGGCACCGCGTGCGTGGCGCGCCGGGGATTTATGTGCGGCTGGATGATCCGTTCTCGCATGCGGTTAGGGACAAATCAGACACGTCGTTTGTGGGTCTAGGCAAAATCGCTGCGCTGGGCATCAAGGTCAGCCGCCACTGCACTTACCACGGCGTGGCGTTGAATGTGGCGATGGATTTAGAACCCTTCTCACGCATCAACCCCTGCGGCTATGCGGGTTTACAAACGGTTGACCTTCGTACAATTGGCGTTTCAGTGGGCTGGCAAGAGGCTGCTGATGTTTTTAGTCAAAAGCTTGTCAGTTACCTTGCACCTTAAAGAGCCATCATGAGCACCCAAGAAGTTGTCAGAGAAGTCCAAAGTCAGCAAGACTACAACCCGCTGGCCAAGCAAAAGGCGGCGGCCAAACTGTCGCGCATTCCGGTCAAGGTTGAACGCGGCGAAGTACTGAAAAAGCCTGAGTGGATTCGCGTCAAGGCCGGTTCACCCACGACCCGGTTTTACGAGATTAAACAAATCTTGCGCGAGAACAAGCTCAATACCGTGTGCGAAGAAGCCAGTTGCCCCAACATCGGCGAATGCTTTGGCAAGGGCACGGCCACCTTCATGATCATGGGCGATAAATGCACGCGGCGCTGCCCGTTTTGCGACGTGGGCCACGGCCGACCCGACCCGCTGGATGCCGATGAGCCATTGAACCTGGCCAAAACCATTGCGGCGCTCAAGCTGAAATACGTGGTGATCACCAGCGTAGACCGCGACGATTTGCGCGACGGCGGCAGCGGCCATTTTGTGGAATGCATCAGCAAAATCCGCGAGCTATCGCCCACCACCACCATTGAAATTCTGGTGCCCGACTTCAGGGGCCGCGACGACCGCGCGCTGGAAATCCTCAAAGCCGCGCCACCGGATGTGATGAACCACAATTTAGAAACTACCGCGCGCCTGTACAAAGAAGCCCGCCCCGGCAGCGACTACGAGTTCAGTTTGAACCTGCTCAAAAAATTCAAGGCTTTGCACCCCAACGTGCCGACCAAAAGCGGCATCATGGTGGGACTGGGCGAAACCGATGACGAGATTTTGCAGGTCATGCGCGACATGCGGGCGCATGACATCGACATGCTGACGATTGGCCAATATCTTGCGCCCAGCATGTCGCACTTGCCGGTGCGCCGCTATGTGCACCCCGATACCTTCAAGATGTTTGAAGCCGAGGCGTACAAAATGGGCTTTACCCATGCGGCAGTGGGTGCCATGGTGCGGTCAAGCTACCACGCTGATGTGCAGGCCCACGCGGCTGGGGTTACCGACAGGGCCGCTGGTATCACTGACCAAGCCTGAGCATGCCAACGCTTATGATGCGGCCAGATTCGCTGGCGACGCATATCGCCCCAGCCACGTTTGCCCGCGCCATGGAGCTGTACCTTGGCCAAAAGGTGCTGGACTGTACCGTGGCCCCGGCCAGCAGCAGCGAATGGAACATCGAAGGACGCGTACAAGGCAGCGGCCGGGAGGTGTACGACACGTCGGTCACGCTTGAAATCTCCCCGGCAGGCAGGGTGGAATTCTTCAGCGGCAGTTGTACCTGCCCGGTAGGCTACGACTGCAAGCACAGCGTGGCTCTGGCGCTTAAAGGCGCTTACAAGTCAGGCAGCAAGGTGGCCACCAACAGCCACGCTGTGCCCGCGCCAGCAGAGCCCGGCGAGCGCCTGAGCGCCCAAGAGCTGGAAGAGCTCAAACAGGCGCAGCTGAAAATGCAGCGTGAAGCCAAAGCCGCACGCGAAGCCGCGCAGGCCGACCAGCAAGTCAGCCAGTGGCTGGACTTGTTTGGCAACGCGATTCATGACACCGCGCAAGATGAAACCGATGACCATTTGGTCTACACGCTGAGCCATGCGCTGATGGGCGCAAAAAAAGTCATGCTGCTCAGCGCCTGGCTGACGCGCAAGCTGAGTATGGGCAATAAGGCAGGGACGTGGGCCAAACTTAAAACCATGCGCCGCATCAGCCCCGGCAGCACACCCGCGCAAGACATTGATGTTTTGAATTTGATTGAAAGCCTGGCCGCCCGCACCTACAGCTACAGCAGCCCCACCAGCCAGTGTGTGCTGGCCGGCCCCAGTGGTTTGCTGGCGCTGCAGTTGGCCGCCAACACAGGGCGGCTTTATGCCGAGGCCAAAGGCTACCTGCAAGGCGAGCCCTTGCAAATAGGTGCCAACTTGCCGATGGCGTTTGAATGGCAGCAGGTAAAACCCGGCAAAACCGCTGCGCCGACCGACGAATTTATTGACCCCAAATGGGCACTGGTGCCAATGCTGGCCAACCCCGCAGAGGGCATTGAATGGTTTGCCAACGTACCGCCTTTGTACCTGCATAGCGCCGCTGGGCTGTGCGGCAGCCTGGAACTACCCGGCGTAGCTATGGAGCATTTGTCGCTGCTGATGCAGGCCCCGCCTATTGCCCAATCGACCTTTGCCCGGCACGAGACGCAACTGCTCCAGCGCCTGTCAGGCGTGCCGCTGCCGCCCATGATCAAAGCGCCAGACGTGTGGCGGGGATTCAGCCCCAAATGGTTTTTGCACATTGAAAAAGTGACAGCAAACGACGTGCCCCGCTTGGGTTTGTTACGCGCCAAACTGCGTTTTGACTACAACGACTTACTGGTTTACGCAGCGCATAACCAAAACCCCACGTTACTGGACTTGCCTGCCTCAAGCACAGAGCCCGCCGTGCGCGTGATGCTGCACCGCGACTTGAAAGTCGAGCAAGCTGCACACGACTTTTTGCGCGGTTTGGGGCTGGCGGGCGATACACACGGCCAGTTTTACCTGCCGTTCCAGTCCCACGCGCAGCAACAACAGTGGCTGCGTTGGGTGGATGTTGGTTTCGCCCCTTTCAAACACGCGGGCTTCACGCTGGTGACAGCACCTGGCTTGCATGACTGGGTTATTCGCGCCGATACGCTGGACGTGCAGCTGGCCGGTAAATCAGCCTCAAAAAATGATGCGGATGATAGCCAGTCGCCGTGGTTTGACCTGTCCCTCGGCATGGCCATTGAGGGTGTGCGGCACAACATCTTGCCGCTGCTGCCCAGCCTGTTAGGGCAGCTCCAGGCGAACACGCACGATGAATCAGTGACAGCGCAATTACCAGAACACGTTTATCTTGAACAAGCTGACGGCAATTACCTGCGCCTGCCTACCGAACCGCTCAAGCCTTGGCTGCAAGCGCTGCTGGAACTGGTCGGCGAAAAAACCACCAAAGAACTGGCGGGCGACAGCCTGCGCCTGTCGCGACTAGAAGCGCTACGCCTGAGCGCATCCCTTGGCGCAGGTGCGCAATGGAAAGGCGCTGACAGCCTGCGCGAGATGGTCAACCAACTCGCAGGCCGCAGCAGCTTGCCAGAAGTGCCGGTGCCTGATGGCTTGCAAGCCGCACTGCGCCCTTATCAGCTCGAAGGCCTGAACTGGCTGCAGTTTTTGCGAACCCACGCTTTGAGTGGTGTGCTGGCTGACGACATGGGCTTAGGCAAAACATTGCAAACACTGGCCCATGTGTTGGTTGAGAAAACCGCCGGGCGGCTTGACTTGCCCGCCCTCATCATTGCCCCCGTCAGCCTGATGGGCAACTGGCGCAAAGAGGCCGAGCGTTTCACGCCCACGCTGCGCACGCTGGTGCTGCACGGTGCTGACAGGCACGAGCTGGCGGCCAACATGGCCGGGCATGACGTGGTGATAGCGCCGTATTCGTTGCTGCAGCGCGACCGTGAACGCTGGCAAGCCCAGGCGTGGCACCTCGTGGTGCTGGACGAAGCGCAAAACATCAAAAACGCCAACAGCCATGCCGCGCAAGTCGTCGGCGAGCTCAATACCCGCCATAAACTGTGCCTGTCGGGAACGCCGATGGAAAACCATCTGGGCGAGCTGTGGAGCTTGTTTCACTTTTTGATGCCTGGTTTTCTGGGTAGCCAGGCCAGGTTCAAGCAACTGTTTCGCACGCCGATTGAAAAGCACGGCAGCAGTGAGCAATTGGCGCAATTGCGTCAGCGCGTCACGCCCTTCATGCTGCGGCGTAACAAAAGCGATGTAGCCACCGACCTGCCTGACAAGCAGGAGATGATTTCAAGCGTCGAATTGCAAGGCAAGCAGGCTGACCTGTACGAAACCATCCGCCTGACAACAGAAAAAGCCGTGCGTGATGCGTTGGCGAACAAGGGCTTGGCCAAGTCGCAAATTCAAATACTGGATGCGCTGCTGAAACTGCGCCAGGTGTGTTGTGACCCACGTCTGGTGCCTGTGCCCGCCGCGCAAAATGTCAAACAATCGGCCAAGTTAGAGCTGCTGATGGAGCTGCTGCCCGAGCTGCTGGCCGAGGGCCGCAAGGTGCTGCTGTTTTCGCAGTTCACATCCATGCTGACGCTGATTGAAGAAGAGCTTGCCAAGCGCAAATTGAGTTGGGTCAAACTCACCGGCCAGTCGCAAAAACGCGACGCCATCATTGAGCAGTTCACCTCAGGCGCTGTGCCCCTGTTTTTGATCAGCCTGAAAGCCGGCGGCGTGGGGCTGAACCTGACCCAGGCCGACACCGTGATCCACTACGACCCATGGTGGAACCCGGCAGTGGAGACCCAAGCAACAGACCGGGCCCACCGCATTGGCCAGACCAAACAGGTGATGGTCTACAAGCTAGTGGCGCAAGGCACGATTGAAGAGCGCATTTTGGCGCTGCAAGAACGCAAGGCCGGGCTGGCCAACAGCCTGTATGGCGACAAATCGGGTGAGACCGCGCGCAAGCAGCCAATGTTTACAGAGAGTGACTTGGCCGCGCTGCTGAAACCGTTGGGTCCGTAACTTTAAACCCAGGAAAAGCAGCTAACCACAAGATTAAGTTTATATTGTATTTTCTTCATGGCGTGATTAAAATGCAAGGATGTTTTCTCGCATTAACGAACAACTGATTGCCGAATATTTAAGCTGGAGTCCAGCTGTGGGCATCCTGGGTGCGCGACAAGTTGGCAAGACCACACTGGCCAAAGCCTTTGCCACAGGGCTTGCCAGCGACCCAACCGTCGGCATTTATCTAGACCTTGACAGCCCACAAGACCAAGCCAGATTAAGCAACGCCAGCGCGTTTTTTGAAGCCAATCGGCATCGCCTGGTGGTGCTGGACGAGATTCAAAACCAGCCTGAGATATTGCAGCTGCTGCGCGGAGAAATTGATGCTGACCGCAGGCCGGGACGGTTTCTGATTTTGGGTTCTGCATCATTCAAGCTGCTCAAGCAGTCGCAGTCACTGGCCGGCCGACTGGCTTTGGTAGACATGGCACCCCTGTTGTTGTCAGAGGTTTACAGCAACTTTGTGGACACGCAAACACTGTGGTTGCGGGGCGGCTTTCCGAACAGCTACATGGCCAAAAGCAACACGGCGTCGTTTGCCTGGCGAGACGCGCTGATCCGGCATTTTTTAAACACTGATCTGCCCGCGCTGGGCATCAATGTCGAGCCGCAGCTGATGCACCGCTACTGGCGCATGTTGGCACACTTGCAAGGGCAGCTTTTTAACGCGTCCACGCTGGCTGGCTCGCTGGGTATTTCAGCGTCCAGCAGCACACGTTACTTAGACCACCTGTGCGACACATTGATGGTGCGGCGGCTGGAGCCGCACTTCGTGAACTTGGGCAAGCGCCTGGTCAAATCGCCCAAAGTGTATGTGCGTGACAGCGGCTTGCTGCACAGCCTGCTGTCGATACGTGAGGTCAATGATTTGCTCGGTCATCCCAGCACGGGCGCGTCGTGGGAGGGTTTTGTCATTGAGCAAATTGCCAACCACTTGCCCAGCGGCGCAAATTTGAGCTTTTACCGCACCGCAGCCGGCACCGAAATAGACGCCGTGGTTGAAATAGGCCAACGCAAAATCGGCTTTGAAGCCAAGTTTTCAAGCGCGCCTAAAGTCACCAAAGGGTTTTGGCAAGCCTGCGAGGACCTGCAACTCGATGCAGCTTATGTGGTGGCACCCGTGCAAGAAGGCTGGCCTATGAAAGCACCCGCAAAGGTGATATCGGCAATGGATATTGGCGTTGTTTTAAGGAGCCTGGTTTAAAGTTTTTATCAATCACCTCTATGTGCAGTCAGGCCTGCACGTCTGCCAAACCCAAGGTCGCTTGCCGTGGTTTTATGCAGGCACCACGCGTTAATACGGTCGTTACTTGCGAGGCACGGGTCAAACAAAACCTGATGTCTCCAAGTGATGCACGCAACAACGTATTGAGCGATCTGTTGCGGCACCAACGCGCGTGGCCGCAGCGGCGTGGGCTGGTTAAAACCTGCCTCACCCTGATACGACACCGCTTCAGTCGGGCTGATGAGCGCGTCGGTTTGCTGCGCATGGCTTGCCAGCGGCGCTGCACAAATAGCCAAAGCAATGATCAGTTTTTTGGTTTCCTCAACAGACACCATGGCGGCGCCAAAAGCGTCAGAGCACAACGGGTTGTTTTTGCGCGTTGCGGGGGTCTGGCAAGCCTGGCCTGTGACCAGGTGTGAGGTGCTCATGTGTTCTGGTCCAGGTCATTGGGAAACAGCCCAGGCGCCACAAAAAGCCTTATTTTGAGCGCCACGACTTGTTTTTGGCGTTAAATATGCCTTTTACCCAATGAATACGTGCGCAAGTAGCTACCAAATTAATAGCGTTTGCAACTACAGCATGGCTGCGGGGTCTTCACTGCCCAGCACCAGTTCAGCCCAAAGCTTGAGCTTGGTGGTGTCTGATCGCAAAATTTGCTGCTTGACCGCCAAAATTTGCGACGGGTGCATGGAAAAGCTGCGCAGCCCCAGGCCCAGCAACAGTTTGGTCATGGTCACATCGCCGGCCATCTCGCCGCACACGCTGACACCCTTGCCTTGCGCGTTGCATTCGGCAATGGTGTCGGCAATCAGCCGCAATACGGCCGGGTGGCAGGGGTCGTACAGGTGGGCAACGGACTCGTCGGCCCGGTCAATGGCCAACGTATATTGAATCAAGTCGTTAGTACCAATCGACAAAAAGTCGAAGTACTTTAAAAACAGTTTCAGGCTGAGCGCAGCGGCGGGGATCTCAATCATGGCGCCCAGACGCACGGGGCCATACGGCACGCCCTGGTTGTCGAGCTGGACTCGGGCGCGGTCGAGTAGCAACAGGGTTTGCCTGATTTCGCTGGCATGCGCGAGCATCGGCACCAGCAGGTTGACCTGGCCGTGTGCTGCCGCCCTTAATATGGCGCGCAGTTGGGTTAAAAACATTGGCGGGTCCGCCAGAGACCAGCGGATGGCGCGCAGGCCGAGTGCTGGGTTCAGGTGCGTGTCTTGCGCCTTTTCCATCCGGTCAGACAGTCTGTCAAGCGGCTTGTCGGAGCCAATATCCACCGTGCGAATAGTGACGGGCAAGCCTTTCATGCCGTCAATGGCCTGCCGATAAGCCGTGTATTGTTCTTCTTCGTTCGGCAGTTTGCCAGCCCGCCCCATGAACAAAAACTCGCTGCGAAACAGGCCGACGCCCACCGCCCCGGCTTTGACGGCGCCGAGGGTGTCGCCCGGCAATTCAATGTTGGCCAGCAGCTCGATGCGCTGGTCATCAAGCGTCACGGCGGCGGTGTGTTTGAGGCGGCTCAGCCGCTCGCGCTCCAGCTCGCCCTGGCGCTGCTTGAAGCCGTACTCCGCCAAAATAATCGGCGACGGATCAACAATCAAAACACCTGCATCGCCGTCGATGATGACCCAGTCGTCCTGCTCAATCAACTGGCTGGCGCTGCGCGCGCCCACCACCGCCGGGATGTCCATGCTGCGCGCCACGATGGCCGTGTGCGACGTCTTGCCGCCCACGTCTGTCGCAAAGCCAGCAAACAAACTCTGCTTGAATTGCAACATGTCGGCCGGTGAAATGTCATGCGCGATCAGCACCAGTGGCACGTCGACCGTGTCGTCCAGCAGCAGGCCCTGCTCTGACTGTTTGCGGCTGGCTCCGGCTCGCGCCACGGGCTGCATCGCTTGCAGTGTTGAGGCCATGCCCTTCATGCTGCGCAAAATGCGCTCGACGACTTGCTCCAGGTCCGCCTTGCGCTCGCGCAGGTACTCGTCTTCCATGTCGTCAAACTGGCGGGCAATGCTCTCGTACTGTGTTGTCAGTGCCCACTCAGCGTTGTAGCGCCGCTCGGTGATCCATTTTTTAACGCCGCCAATCAGCTGCTCGTCTTGCAGCAGCATCAAGTGCACGTCGAGCAAGGCGGCGATTTCATGCGGGGCGTCTTTGGGCAGGTCGCGTTGCAGGCGGGTGATTTCATCAACTACTGCATTGCGCGCCACCCGGACGCGAGAAATTTCCAGGTCGGTCTTGTCGGCATCAACAAAATAATGCGCCACATCTGCGCGGCTGGACGCCACCAGCACGGCGCGGCCAATCGCGATACCGCGCGATACAGCCAGGCCGTGGACCGAGAAAGTCACGGGGAGAGCCCCCATCCCAGCCTTCCCCCAGCGGGGGAAGGAGTCATACATTCATACCTCGTCCCGCCTTTGGGGGAAGGCGTCGTACCCTCTTGCACCTTCCCGCCTTTGGGGGAAGGCTGGGATGGGGGCAGCACAAGAGCAGATTCACGCAACATGGTCACTCCCCTTCGCCGAACTTGTCGTTGATTAAAGCCAAAAGTGCATCCATCGCCACCTGCTCATCCGCACCGTTTGTCTCAACGACAACGGTGCTGCCAATGCCCGCGGCCAGCATCATCACGCCCATGATGCTTTTGGCGTTGACGCGGCGCTCGCCCTTGCTCATCCAGACCTCGCAGGCAAAACTGCCTGCCAGTTTGGTGAGCTTGGCCGATGCCCTGGCATGCAGGCCAAGCTTATTGCTGATGGTTGTGGTCGTTTGAATCATGTGTTCTTTTTGCTTGATTTTGGGGTGCGGTAATGGCCACCTGCATCACCCCTTGTGTGCCGCCAGCCAGCGCGCGCGTGATCAGCGCATCCAGCGGTTCATGGCGGTACGACACAGTACGCAGCAACATGGGCAGGTTAACGCCGGCCATGAGCTTTGAATGAACGCCGTCCACCAGTTTTTGCGCCACGTTGCACGGCGTGGCACCAAAGATGTCGGCCAGGACCAAGGCGTGAGAGGTGTCCATTTGTTTGAACAAAATGCGGGCTTCAGCTAAAGTTTCTTCAGGCCGCGTGTTCGGCTGCACGTCCAGTGCAACCACGCCCGCCGGGTTGTCTGGAAAGACATGCAGCACACACTGGCGCAGAGCCGATGCCAGCGGGGCGTGAGCGATGATGAAGATGCCGTTCATAGCCATCAATTATCAACTTTCACACGCAAAAAATAGACATACGCAGCAACACAGCAACATAAAAACACACCGAAAGCCGCCTGAAAGCTGGCAACCTGCCCCAAACCCAGCGCGGCAAAAGCATCCACCAGCAGGCCAATGCCCCACTGCACCGTGAACACACCAGAAAAAATAACCAGGTTAAAGGCCGACAGCGCACGGCCCGCCAGCGCTGGCCTAAAAGCCATGCCGACAGCCGGTTGCGACAAACTGATAACGGTTGATGCCATACAAAACACCGCCCAACCGACCCAGCCTGTTGCTGCACCGCCTGCAATATTGGCTGCCAGCGCCAACAGGCTGAATGGCACACCCCAAATTAGCAGCCGGTCGGTGTGCCAGCCCGCTTTGACCAGGTAGGGGCTGACCAGACCCCAGCTCCAAAACGTCATCAGCATCACTGCATTGATGTAAAACAATCCGGTTGCAGCCTCTAAAGGGGTATAGCCCGCTACTTTGACCATCCATGGACCCGCCCAGAGCGTTTGCACTGCCACCAGACCGCCGTAGTTAAAAAACGCCAGTGGTGCCAGCTTTTGAAAGTAGCGGTTCTTCCAGACTTCGGCATAACCTGCGGGCGTGTCGGTTGGTGCTTTGGCGTTCACAGTCCATTTAGGCACGACACACACGATCATCAGCGACGCCAAAAAAACCAGCACGGCCAGCGCCCAAAACAATGCTCGCCAGCCCACCAGCGGCAGCAGCCACTGGACTGGCAACGTCGATGCCAGCATGCCGAGTGAGCCACTCATCAGCATCCAGGAGTTGGCGCGCAGCAAACTTGGCGCATCTAGCCAGCGCCTGAACCCAGTGAGTGGCGCCATCAGGCAGGCACTGACGCCCATGCCGATCAACACCCGGCCCACCAGCAGCCCGGTAAAGCTGGCGGCGATTGAAAACACCAGGCAGCCCAGCACCGCCACTGCCAAAAACCACAAAATGACCCGCTTGGGGCCCTGCTTGTCCAGCCAGGTGCCTAGCGGTAGTTGGGTAGCAGCAAAGCCTAGAAAGTAACCGCCCGCCAGCAGCCCCAGGTCTCGCGACTGGAGCGAAAACTCTTGGCTAAGTACGGGCGACAGCGTGGCAATAATGGCGCGCACCAAGGCTGAAAGGCTGTAGGCAGCAGCGAAGGTTAAAAAAACAATGGCGGCTGTTTTTTTATCGAGCAAGCCCGTTGGAGATGTTGCGTTATTCAAACTTCAAACCCGTAAAAAAAGTGTCGGCCACTTCAGGTGCCACATTGTCGGCATACATCACGGCCTGAAAGATGCGTGAGTCTTGCGCAAAATACGCGGCCTGGCTGGTTATCGTCTGGCCATTGGCGCGCTGGCCTGTGGCTTTGACCATCACCGCCCCGCTGGCCAAGCCCGGCAGCTTGAGCGCAGCCTCTTGACCCGGCACGGCCTTGATGTTCGCCAGCGTAGCGCTTTGCCACTGCGCCAGCGCAGCAGCCACTTTTGAGGTCTCTTGCACATCCGCTACTGACACGGCAAACGTCGCGCCACCTGCATCGCAACTGAGCAAATTGATTTCAGTGGGCTGGCCGGCCATTGGCACCGTTCTTTGCGCTTTGTCAGGCTTGCAGGGCATCAAAAGCGCCAGCCGCGTGCCCTCTGGCCGCACGTCGCGCCAGTTAAAAGTGGGGTTGCAGGCCGTCAAAACAGTCAGGGCAACAGCCGCGTTGATTAAAAATCGCATTGATCAGGTCGTTGATAAGTGAACATGGCACTTTACAGGCAATTGCGCGGTTACCTGGCCAAACCGCTTGCCATGTCGGACGACTTCATCACACAAAACCCAAACACGTTTGCGGCGCTGTACCGCGCTGCGCGCTGTGCTGGGTGTGTCGTTCATGGCGAGCCAGCCAAAAGACCGCGCGCTGATTGCCAAGATGATTGCAACCGCCCAGTACCTGAACCAGCCTGAAGCCATATTGACGCAACTGCTCACAGGCATGTTTGCCGGCGGCCTGGGCAATATCAAAAACGAGCCCGACCGCACCAACTCTGGCCCGGTGCAGTGGCAGTTCATGGCAGTGTGGATGCTGCCCGACACACAGCCAAACGGGCACGGCCATCTGGAAGCAGGCGTCCAACCCGATTTACGACAACGGGCCGAATGACAAAGGCATATTGATCCAGCTCGGGCACTCAATGGCCCGCGTTGGGCTTGGGTTTTTTCTGGCCTGCATGGTGGCCATGCTCGAAGAGTTTGGCGACGGCATCATGAGCGCGATTGACTTTTCGATGGACATTAAGCGCACGGCCGACCCAAAAGGCGACCGCGTGAATGTGGTGCTGTCGGGCAAGTTTTTGCCGTACAAACAATACTGAACAGTTCACTCTTATCTTCCCCCTCTCCCCTAGGGGTCGGATAGGGTCAGGGCTTCTCGCCTTTGTTTGCAAAGCAAGTGCAAAATGGCTCAATGACCACACCCCAATCGTTAGACGGCATCCGCGTCCTAGACCTTTCCCGCGTGTTGGCGGGCCCTTGGTGTACCCAGACCCTGGCTGACCTGGGCGCTGATGTCATCAAAATCGAACGCCCCCAAACAGGCGATGACACCCGCACCTGGGGGCCACCCTTTTTAAAAGACGCACAGGGTAACGACACCCAGGAAGCGGCCTATTACCTGGGGACGAATCGCAACAAACGCAGCGTGACTTGCGACATCGCGCAGTCTGCAGGCCAGGCATTGATACGCGAGCTGGCGCTGCACTGTGATGTATTCGTCGAGAACTTCAAGGTTGGCGACATGGCGCGCTATGGGCTGGACTATGCGTCCATCAAAGCCATCAATCCGCGCATGGTGTACTGCTCAGTCACCGGCTTTGGCCAGACCGGCCCGTATGCCGGCAGGGCGGGTTATGACTACGCCATTCAAGGCATGGGTGGGCTGATGAGCGTGACAGGCGAGCGTGATGACCTTCAGGGCGGGCCGCAAAAAGTCGGCGTGGCAGTCGCCGACCTGATGACCGGCATGTACGCCACCGTCGGCATTCTGGCTGCACTGCGCCATGCAGAAAAAACGGGTGAAGGCCAGCAGGTTGACATGGCGCTGCTGGACACGCAGGTCGCCATGCTGGCCAACCTGGGGGCCAACTATCTGGTCAGTGGCACCGTGCCGGGCCGCATGGGCAACGCACACCAGAACATCGTGCCTTACCAGGTGTTTGAAGTCGCAGCAGGGGTAGACGCCAGCAAAGACCACATCATCATCGCCGTGGGCAACGACGCGCAGTTCGTTAAATATTGTCATGTTGCTGGCATTCCCGAGGTGGGAATCAACCCGCTGTTTGCCCTGAACCGTGACCGGGTCAAAAACCGCGCGCAACTCGTGCCGATACTGGAGGCCGTGATGCGCACGCGCCGCAAAGCCGACTGGCTGGCTGCGCTTGAAGCCGCCAAGGTGCCGTGCGGTGCCATCAACAATCTGGCCGAAGTGTTTGCTGACCCGCAGATTGAAGCGCGCAACATGGTGACGCACTGGCAGCACCCGTATCAAAGCGATTTGCGTCTGGTGTCCAGCCCCATCAAACTCAGTGCCACCCCCGTTCGATGCGACTTGCCGCCACCGCTTTTGGGCCAGCACACCGACGAGGTGCTGCGCAGCGTGTTGAACTACCCGGACGCCCGGTTGTCTGAACTCAGGCAAAAAAAGTAACCTGATGAACGCTACACGTCGTCATAACCGCGAAGAGCCTGCCCTCGACCTGATCGGGGGCGGGTATCCAGTCCCGCCTTGTAGGGTGGCTGCGGCTGAAGTTGCGAGCCGTGCTGCTGGATTCCCGCCTTCGCGGGAATGACGGAAATTTTGTGATGGGCATGAATCGGCGCAGCGCTGTAAAACTGATCACAGGCAGTTTGACACTGCCCGCCGCGTATGTGTACGCCAAAGACACCGCCCTGCCCGTTCCCACATCACTGCCCCAAGCCGCGCTGGCTGCCAAAGCCAGGGGCGAGCCGCTGGTTGTGTTGATCAGTCTGCCCGGCTGTGTGTACTGCGAAATGGTGCGCCGCAACTACCTGTTGCCGGGTCGGCGTGATGACGGCCTGCAAGCCTGGCAATTAAACATCAGCGACAAAACCACACAACTTACCGGCTTTGACTGTAAGCCCACCACAGCCGCACTACAAGCAAAAACGTGGAGCGCCACCTTCACGCCCACGGTACTCTTCATCGGCAGTCAGGGGCAAGAGCTTGCTGAGCGCCTGGTCGGCATTGCCGTGCCTGATTTTTACGGTGCCTACCTGGAGCAGCGCCTGGTCACAGCGCGCAAAACGGTGTAGTGACACCGATAAGTCGCCAGATGATCGGCTTTTCGCTTTACACAGACGCAGCCCATCTGTAATTTGCGACATAAAAATGAATGCCTTTGTTTATTGATCCGGCCTTGTGAACTATGAACCGTTCGCCCTGAGCTTGTCGAAGGGTTTCGACAAGCTCAACCCGAACGGAAATTGAGGCATCAGCGGGCC